>NZ_JAMXXS010000025.1:0-43616 GCF_024129595.1 Acinetobacter lwoffii
TCCCTTCCCGAACTCAGAAGTGAAACCTCTTAGCGCTGATGGTAGTGTGGGGTTACCCATGTGAGAGTAAGTCATCGCCAGCTCATTATTCCTAAACACCCCCGACCATAAGGCCGGGGGTGTTTTTTTTATGCGTGGGATTTTAGAAATAAGTCTTTTATTTCTGATTCTGATTTCTATATGCATTCACTTCCTATCGAGCTCCACGAACTTATTAATTTAAGTGTATAGAAGTATTTATCTGAAATCTTATTAAAGTCTTCTTAGAAGGATGATTCACGTTAATATGACTAGTGTTATCCGATCGATATAGTTTGATCTAAAAGATTTTACAGTCCTATCTTATAAATCTTAAAAAATAAAAAACCAGCGATTCGCTGGTTTTTTATGGCAGGGTATTTTTACCGAACACGCATATCACAACTGTAGTTAATATTTTCTAAATATGTTTTCATAGCAGAAATTTCAATAGGTATTATTTAATAACTACTAATTATCAAAGCTTTACATAAAATAGCCTAAGCATTATTAATTTAATTAGCTTAAATCAGTAATTATAGAGAGTCTTTCAGCATTTTTTTATGCTGTTTTACTTGTTTGGCATAACGTTTACCTTGTTTACGCATTTTACGATTATTTTCATAACCCGATGGACCTACATTATAATAGGCAAGCGCTTTCTTCCAGTCACCGGATGATTGATTATATTTAGAAAGAATATATGTACCACATTGGATATTACTGCTTTCATTGTATAAATCACCTGGACAAGTTTGTTGCCAATATCTCGGAATCACTTGCATCAAGCCTACCGCACCTGCTGGCGAAGTTGCTTGGCTACGATAAGTAGATTCCTGACGAATCACAGCCGCCACTAGAAGTGGATCTACACCCTGATTTTGTGCATGTTGAACAATTAAAGGTGAAACACGATTAGCTGTACTGGATGGGGTGGAATAAGCAGTTTGAATGCCTTTAGACAGCTTAGCTGCGCGTTTTTCTACCGAGCCTCCGCCCAAGGATGAGCAACCCGCAAAAAGAAAAGTGCTTAATAAAATAGAGGAAAATTTAAAAGAATGAGAATTAAATAGTGAACGTTTAGATTTAATTGGATTTAATAGATGAGAAAAAAACAAACTGTGAATTCCATGCCTGAATAAACGTATTTTGATGTTAGGCAGCCTATATACAAGAGTCAAGCTTGCTGCTGATGAAAGCACTTTATTACTATACAAATTTTATCTATCTAGTAAAAAACCTCTAAGTTGAAAGGGTTTTTAGCATCCAGATTTCACAGGCATCACTATGTCCGGTATTGCCTTCAGGATGATCAAGATGCTGAAAACCTAATTTTTCATAGAGTTTCACCGCTTGCCAAAGCACTTTAGTTGTTTCTAGATAGACTGACTTAATCTGATGAGCCTGTGCAAATTCAAAGGATAATTCTAAAATTTTCTTGGCAAAACCTTGCTGACGGATCTCAGGTAAAAAATACATTTTCTGAATTTCTAAAATATTTGCATCGCCTTTTAAGGGCGCAATTCCACCACCACCGTAAATTTTATTTTGTTGATCCACAATAACCCAGTAAGCTGATTTCGGTTGTTGATAAACTTGATATAGCTCATCTAGAATAGAATCGCCTACTGCGAAACCAGATTCTGCTGCCAGCCCAAAATCTTGGGAAACACGACGAATAATGCTTGCAATTTGAGCATTATCTTCAGGCTGAATAGGACGAATAGAGTACATATTGGACTGATTTTATTTTGAAAAAACGATGAATTTTTATAACCTTAAATCCTTAAAAAAGCCATCGTTTATTCAATTTAGATAAGTTTAATTCGCTATTTAATGAGCAATCATTATTTTAATTCGCTCGATGATTTTCCTAATTCCCGACGGGCAATAATCAGTTGCTGAATTTGCTGGGTGCCTTCAAAAATATCCAGAATCTTGGAATCACGCGCCCATTTTTCCAAAAGTTCAGTTTCGTTATAACCAATGGCTGCTGCCAGTTCGACACATTTTAAGGTAATTTCATTACCGATCCGACCGGCCTTGGCTTTGGCAATAGATGCTTCACGTGAATTTGGTTTGCGATTATCGGCCATCCAGGCGGCTTTCAGCATCAGCAAGCGTGCTGCTTCCCATTCAGCTTCCATACGATAGATTTGTGCTGCGATATTAGAGCTTTGTAAATACGGTGTGGCATAAGTGGAGTCCAGTTGATCCTTAAAAATCTCCTTGATGCGTTCCAGCGAGGCTTTCGCACAACCAATCGCCATGGCTGCAACCAGCGGGCGAGTATTATCAAAGGTTTCCATCACGCCAGCAAAGCCTTTAGCAACATCGATTTCTGCATGACCGAGCAAGTTTGCTGCAGGTACTCGACAGTTGATAAAGCTAATCGTGGCAGTATCGGATGATTTAATCCCTAATTTATGTTCCAGTCGTTCAACCTTCATTCCTGGAGTATCTTTGGTCACCACAAATGATTTAATGGCTGATCGTCCCAGTTTTTTATCCAAAGTTGCCCAAACGACTACTGCATCAGCACGCTCTCCGGATGTTACAAAAATTTTCTCGCCATTCAGAATATAGTTATTACCGTCTTTGGTCGCAGTGGTACGAATCGCAGCGGAATCTGAACCACAACCTGGCTCGGTAATCGCCATGGCTGCCCAAGTTCCATGAAAACGGTGCAATTGCTCATCATTGGCAACAGCTGCAATGGCTGAATTTCCTAATCCTTGGCGTGGCATCGAGAGTAATAAGCCAGTATCGCCATAACACATTTCAATAATACTCAGGGCCGTAGACATATTAATGCCATTTTTATTGCTGCTGTCTGCATCGCCACGTTTATTGACTGCTGCACCAGCATTCATGCCTTCACTACCTTGGTTCATACCATCCACGACTGAAGCGAGCATGTCTAGCTCTATCGGATAAGCATGTTCAGCCTTGTCATATTTACGTGAAATCGGACGCAAAACATTGAGGGCAACTTCATGTGCTTGATCAATCAAAAGCTTGAATTTTTTTGGAGTTTGTAGATTCATCATTGTTCTTCTTTATGTTCTAATCAGGCATGCAAGCCAGAATGGAGAATGGCAGTGGCTCTCAGGTCTCTATACCAGCGTTCTACCGGATGTTCTTTGGTAAAACCATGACCACCCAAAATCTGTACACCATCGGTGCCTATTTTCATGGATTTTTCTGCACAGAGTAGGCGTGCCAGATAAGCTTCACGATGAAAAGCTTGACCAGATTCAGCCAGACTCGCGGCATTCAGGATCAGCATTTGCATTGCGTCAATTTCAATGGCCATATCGGCAATCATAAAGGCGACACTCTGACGATGGGAAATCGGTTCACCAAAAGCGATACGTTCATTGGCATATTGCACACAGTATTTTTTGACTGCTTCACAGGTGCCCACCGCCATCGCACACCACATTAAATTACCCAGATCAATAAAAGCCGTATAATCAAAATCCACATCTCCCAGACGATATGCCGGAGTATTTTCAAATTTGAGCGTAACGGTTTCAGTAGCTTTTAATCCCATAGCCGGCGATTTTTTCGCAGTGACGGTACTGTCGCGTTGTACCACAAAGACCTCAGCTCTGCCATCTAGATCAGCACTGACCAGATAGAGATCGGCACTTTCTCCCAAGAGCACCAAGGTCTTTTGACCCCGAATCAGATAATGTCCCTGATGTGCAACAGCTTTAGTTTTAAGTTGCTCCGGGTTAAACGCTGCTGTTTCTTCCTGCACTGCAAAGGTGGCCTTTAACTCAGGATTCTCTGCGAAAGCGCCCAGATATTCTGACTGAATCTGCTCTGAGCCCCAGCGGGTAATAGCATTAATGACACTAAAAGTCGAAAGTAAGCCAGCCGTCAGACTGAAATCACCCTGAGCCAAATGTTGAGCGATTAAAATATTGCTAACTATATTCTGTTCCGATGCAACGCCCCCCAATGCTTCAGGCAGGGCATAGAAATTTAAACCTAAATCAGTGCTGTATTGCCAGAGTTCATGGGGAAATAATTCATGCTGATCTGCATCATGTGCCAATGGATATAGCACCTCTTGGGCAAATTGCTGCATGGCATTACAGGTCATTTGCTGTTCTTGAGTCAGATTCAGATCAAATAAGGATTTAGACTGATGCGGCAGACGCTGTTTTTGAATCTTCTGGCCAGATTTGAGAATTTTCTGAGTTTGACTCAGGGTTTTGAATCCTGCTTTTGAACTTTGATAAAGCGATTTTTCAACAAATTTACGTAGTTTTAATTGATCTAATACTTCGCTACCCGCGATTTTGGTCAGTATGGCCAAGCCAAATCCTTGGGCTTTATTCACCATATTATTCATTCTGATTATCCTAAAGGTGTTGTCACGTTATTTTTTTAATACTGACATGCACTCAGAGATAAAACTATGTCATCCCTGACATGAATGATTGACAATTTTTAGGTTTTTGGGATTGAAGAAAGGGATGAATAAATCAATGAAAATTAAAAGAAAGATAAAAATACAAAAAATCCATTATGGATAAAAATTGACCCGAATGACAAAATCATCCGGGTTTTTTTTGATGCAGGTTTTATTTTAAGAGAGATGATGTTTAATCATGGCACGCACATTGGTTTTGGCATCAATCACGGTCATAAAGGTGTAAGCACCAATAAATTTACGGCTAATAAACATAAATTCCTTTGGTGGAACACTGAAATAACGTGAAGCCATAGATCTCGACGCCTGTTGCATCACACGGCTATGCAGCTGGCTTTTTTTCCAGTCATAACGGTTATGTTCATCCATGATGCCGGCTGGCAATTCTTGATTATTTAGCGGTGAACTAAACGCTTCTGTGGCCAGTAAAAAGACTTTGGCCATATCTGGTTTGATGCTTTGCGGAATCGAATCAAAAAACTCATAACCAGTCATCGCCTTGACCATCATATCCGAGTCATGATGATAGCCTGCCTGAATCAGGTTACGCGCAACACTGAGCAGATGTTGGTCAAACTGGCGGATCGCGCCAAAGTCGAGCAGAATGATCTTGTCGTGCACATCTGCGCCATTGCCCAGACGAACCAGATAGTTACCAAAGTTCGGATCGGTTTGCATCTCGCCCCATTCGAAGATTTCACGCACTGCAATTTCCAGAGAGGCTTCACCTAACTGGTTGCGGCGTTCTTGGGGTAGGGACAACATCACCGGGCTATTGATCGGCACACCACGTTCAAAGGTCATGCACAGCACACGATCAGAGCAATATTCATTAATAATCGTTGGTACGATATAGCGCGGATCATCTTTTAAACGTGCAGCAAAACGACGTGTGGTATCTGCTTCAATCTGATAATTTACTTCACGATGCATCATTTCACGGACTTCATCGAACCATTGGTCGAATTCGCGGGTCTGTGGCACGATACGGGTCAATTTCAGCATGTTTTTAAACAGGCTCATATCCGAATCAATGGCTTCTGCCACACCCGGATATTGAATTTTTAACACTAATTCCATACCATCAGATTTTCGGGTAGCACGATGTACCTGTGCCAAAGAAGCTGTGCCCAAAGGTTCATGATCAATGGTGAGATCGTCGAGCTTAGAACCGAGTTGTTGCTGTAACTGGGTCTTGATGGCTGGCCATGCCAATGCTACCGTCTGATTGTTCAGGGTATTTAGAGCCTGAGTGACTTCTTCTGGCAGAAAATGCTCACCGTACAGCGCCATCATCTGGCCAATTTTAACGATAGACCCTTTCAGCTTGCCAATTTCTGCTACCAGATAATCGGCCTGTTCTTTCATGGCTTTTTTACGTTTCTTTTCTTTTTCTTCTTCGCTTGAGAATATGGAGCTTGCACTAGAAGCTGCCCAACGCGTGCCTGCCAGCAAGGATGCCTTTGCGATCGATAAGCGTCGATCCATAGAGGAGGTTTTCAGTTGTTTAAGCTTATCGTTCTGATCTGACATGTAAACTCGATCCTTTCATCATCAGCATGAAGCAGAATAAATCATTGTAAGGGATAGTAGCGTTTCTGCACGTATTAAAAAAGTTTAAGCCGCTGAATTCATAGTAAAAGCTAGGCAAGCTTTCATTTATTCACCAACTTGTATCAGTTTAGACAGGGCATTATGCCATTTGAAATTGGATTTTTAATTCAGATCGTTGTTGTAACTGTTGTTTATTTGTTTGAATATGTTGATGAATCAGGCGCTGTACGCTGTCATGCATAAAGCCCAAAGCATAGCCTTTTACAATCACAATACTAGGCAAGCCAAAAAACAGATATTTGGCATCTTCCAGTGTCGCATCGGTAAATACGCCATGCTGCATTAAGGTCGACTGCAAAAATACCTTTTCTTGCTGCACCTGACTGGAGGCTTGATCATTCCAGTAATTCTGGCGCATCGCCATAAGATTATTGTGCTTATAGCTCATAGATCTGGGCTCATTTGAAGATTGAATGCGGATTATATGTGGGTCACGTGCCAATTTTCAATTGTGCAACTGTTTAATCTTTCAGTCCGAGAAATGCATAGGATTTTTGTCCGGACTGCGTTAATATCAGTGGATAATTTAAACAATATTGATTGTTAAACATTTATTGGGATTGTACCGGTTTCGGTCAAGGGGAAGTTATGCGTCTTGCATGGTTTTTAGTTGCAATTTTTGCGGGTACTGCGGTTCAGACACAAGCTGCCGTTGGGTATTCCAAGGAATATACACAGTGCATGAATTTTAGTTATGGTAATACACCCAAAGCGGAAAAATGCCTGGAAAAAGAGCTGAAAGTTCACAATAAACGCCTGAAGAAAAACTATAAAACTTATTTAAAATTGAATCCGAACCAGACCGCCGCCATTCGCAGTCAGCATGTATTGTGGGAGCGTAAACTGGCCCAGCAATGTAATTTTAGAATGTCAGGAAAATATGCCAAGCAGCAGCAAGGTCAATGTATGCTGGCTTTGATTATGGATCAGGCCAATCTTTATCAATCCCGCTCTTATGCGTCCGGGTTCCGATAAATCATCATAGTATTAGCCTCGGCATTTAACAGAAACATCTCTGAATAAAGTCAAAATTTATAATCATAATCGCTCACAAAAACAAGAATTTTATAATTTTTGTGGGCATAGAGAATTCGTGTTTTTCATGCTTTTAGCATTATAAAAGCAGGCAAAACAAGGTATCATAAGGCGTTTAAAAAAATGACCTTGGAGACGCCTTAAGTGGATCGACCGACTATTAGCCCTGAACATATGCAGGAAGCCGCTGAAAATTTAACCACCATTCGTGATTTTATTCGTTTTGGTGTGACAGCATTACGTCAATACGATGCACATTTGGGCCAAGGCACAGAAGATTATTTTGCTGAAAGTTCAGCGCTAGTGCTGCAAACCCTGTCACTAGAATGGAAAGCGGACGCTGAAATTTTAGATGCTAAATTATTGCCAAGTGAAAAAGCCGAATTTTTAAGTCTGCTGGAACGCCGTATTAATGAAAAAGTACCGACTTCATATTTATTGAACCTGGCTTACTTTGATGGCAAACCTTACTACGTTGATGAACGCGTGCTGATTCCACGTTCACCGATTGCTGAACTGATTCAAAACCGTTTCGCCCCGTATTGCCTGGGTGAACATGGTCAAATGGGTGAAGCGGTTAATAACTTGCCGGAAAATCCGAATCCAAAAACACCACAACGCATTCTAGATATGTGTACCGGTTCAGGCTGTATCGCGATTGCCTTGGCTTATGCATTCCCTGAAGCTGAAGTAGATGCCACCGATATTTCGAAAGAAGCACTGGAAGTTGCGCAAATCAATACTGAGCATCATGACAAGCAATATCAGATCGCATTGCTTGAATCGGATTTGTTTGAAAAAATTCCAGCCGAAAATCAATACGATTTAATCGTATCTAATCCGCCGTATGTCGATGCGGAAGATATGGCTGATTTGCCTGAAGAATTCCATCATGAGCCTGAACTTGCGCTTGCTGCAGGTCAGGATGGTCTGGATCTAGTACGTAAAATGCTGGCTCAAGCTGCAGATTATCTGACTGAGAATGGCCTGATCGTGATCGAAGTGGGTAACTCAGAATGGGCAATGCGCCAAAACTTCAATTCGGTTGATTTCTACTGGTTACAATTCAAGAAAGGTGGCACTGGTATCTTTGCATTAACTGCAGAGCAATGCCGTACCTACCGTGATTTATTCATTCAGTCTATTCAAGCATAAGGAGTCGTTTGACATGGCAGGTAATAGTATAGGGCAACTGTTCCGTATAACGACTTGTGGTGAATCTCACGGTGTTGGCTTGATGGCCATCATCGATGGGGTTCCACCCGGCATTGAGCTGACTGAAGCTGATTTGCAAAAAGATCTGGACCGCCGTAAGCCGGGTACATCGAAATTTGCAACCCAGCGTAAAGAACCCGATGAAGTAGAAATTATTTCCGGTGTGTTTGAGGGTAAAACGACTGGTACTTCAATTGGTTTGTTAATTCGTAATACGGATCAAAAATCGAAAGACTACGGCAATATCGCGCAGACTTTCCGTCCGGGTCATGCCGACTATACCTATACCCAAAAGTATGGTTTCCGTGATTACCGCGGTGGTGGCCGTTCAAGTGCCCGTGAAACGGCAATGCGTGTCGCAGCGGGTGCAATTGCTAAGAAATTCCTTTTTGAGAAATTTGGTATTGAGATTCGTGGCCATGTGACTCAAATTGGTACTGAAAAAGCAGAGAAACTGGACTGGAATGAAGTTCCAAATAATCCGTTTTTCTGTGGCGATGTGGATGCAGTACCACGTTTTGAAGCGCTGGTGACGTCTTTGCGTGAGCAAGGCACCAGTTGTGGCGCTAAACTCGAGATCATTGCATCTAAAGTGCCAGTGGGTTGGGGCGAGCCAGTCTTTGATCGTCTGGATGCTGACATCGCGCATGCCATGATGTCGATTAATGCCGTTAAAGGTGTAGAAATCGGTGATGGTTTTGGCGTTGCTGAACAGTTTGGTCATGAAAGCCGTGATGAACTCACCACAGAAGGCTTCCTGGCCAATCATGCTGGCGGTATTCTAGGTGGTATTTCTAGCGGTCAGGACATTCGTGTCGCAATTGCCTTGAAGCCGACGGCATCTATCACCACGCCGGGTAAAACCATTAATATTGAGCGTGAAGATACGGACGTACTGACTAAAGGCCGTCATGATCCTTGTGTGGGTGTGCGTGCAACGCCGATTGCTGAAGCGATGCTGGCGATTGTTCTTATGGATCACTTCATGCGTCACCGTGCGCAAAATGCCGATGTAGTTGCGTCATTTGCACCGATTGAACCTAAATAATTTGCTTTAACTTTAAAGTGAAATTGTTTTAAAGTCAGACTCCGGTCTGACTTTTTTTATTTATAAAATGAATCACTATAAAAATATACGATTGGCAAACAAGGCTGATATTCAGCAACTTACCATACTGATGAATACAGCTTATCGTACTCTGGGTGGATGGACGACTGAAGCAGGAATGATCCAGGGTGATCGTATTCAAGAACAACAGTTATATGAATTGCTCAATTTAGAAAATTTTCAGCTCTCTGTGCTGGAAATTGAAAATAAGCTTCTTGGTTGTATTGGCGTGAGCCTAGGACAGCAGATAGCAGAGATTGGAAGCTTTGCTGTTGCACCTGCTGAGCAAAACTCGGGTTATGGCAAGCAATTATTGGACTTCGCCGAATCCCATATTTTCGAAATATTTAAGAAGAAAGTGATTCAGATGTCAGTATTAAATGTCCGTACTGAACTGCTGGCATATTATCAGCGCCGTGGCTATCAGCTGACTGAAAAGATTAAAGCATATCCACTGGATCAAAATGTCGGAGAGCCGTTGATTCCGTTACATTTGCTAATCTTAGGAAAAATCATCAGATCAACATGATTAGTTGATGAAAATTCATGCTTTTTACTACTTAAATTGAGTAGTGAGAAAGCTCCTGAATATGCTAAGTTTTCTGTTTGGTCTAAGCGACTTAAGATTAGGCAGGAAACAGACCAGGATGTCACATGCTGCATATTATTTTAACTTCTTTATTTCCCCTCATCGGACTGATCAGCTTTGGCTATCTGCTTAAGCGTAGGCAATGGTTGAGTGACGATTTTTGGCGCGGTGCAGAAAAGTTAAATTATTATGCGCTGTTTCCAGTGATGCTGTTTTTAAATCTGGCCACTGCCCAGATTCAAATGGCAGTCATTCAGGATGTGGTGCTGGTCGTATTTAGCATCATGGCTGTGGTCAGTATTGCGCTGTATATTTTGCGTCATATTTACCAGATCTCTTATGCGCGTTTCGGCGTGTATGTCCAAGGTTTACTACGCTTTAACACCTATATTGGCCTTGCTGCTGTCAGTGCCTTATTTCAGCAGCAGGGTATGACTATTTTCGCGGTGATCATGGTGCTGTGTATTCCTTTGGTGAATGTCTTATCGGTACTGGCATTTACCCGTAATCACGAAATGCAGCTGAAAAAAATCGTCCTGGATTTGTCTAAAAATCCATTAATTTTAGGCTGTATAGTGGGTGGTTTATTTAATCTTTCCGGTTTGTCACTCTGGACTGGAACAGAGCAGTTCCTTAAACAGATTGCACTGTGCAGTTTGCCGCTCGGTTTGATGTGTGTGGGAGCAGCCTTACAGTTTCAGGGTTTTCAGCGTGATGTATTGCCACTCAGCCTGATAACCTTTGGTCGCCTGTTCGGAATGCCGCTGATTGCATTTTTAGTGTGTAAAATTTTCCAGATTGATGCATTAACTACTCAGGTATTGGTCTTGTTCTTTGCACTTCCTACCGCCTCAGCTTCGTATGTCTTAACCCGGGTGTATGGTGGCGATAGTGAGTTAATGACTAGTATTATCAGTGTACAAACAGTGGTCGCAGCAGGAAGCTTAGTACTGATGCTTTCTTGGATTATCTAAAATTCTAGAATAAATGATAAAAGTCTAAATTTTGCTTTGGATGACATATACTTTGAATTATTAAAATAGCCTAAGCAAATGTTGAGTTCTATTTAAGCGCCAAAATTAAATAAGTTCTGGAATTTTATAAAGGATAGAACTTGCTCATTTTACTTAGGACAGCAAAATCTAAAAATTTGATATCTAGGCAATATCCTCCATCACCCATGTATGCTCTTAATTAAAAAGAATCACAGATAAATTCACGTGAATTAACATAAATAAAAACTGTGTTTTTCCTAAAAATGGTATATAAATTGCTCATGATAATAAAACATTATTGCAGGAGAGAAATGCTTCTGCATTCGCCGAAGGAGCAAGTTCCCAGGAAACTCTCAGGCAAAAGGACTGTGATAATGGATAAAAACTCTGGAGAGAAGTGTTCAATCACTCACCGAAGGGGAAGGTGGCCGCATTGATGTGCAATGTATCTACCGAAGCTCTCAGGTACACATGACAGATGGGAAAAGACATCAATATAATCAAGGAGGTGTCTATGCGTCATGTCGTGGTGATTGGGGCCGGTATTACCGGAGTAACCACAGCTTATGAGCTGGCACAATCAGGCTATCAAGTGACTGTGGTTGATCGGCATCTTTATCCGGCAATGGAAACATCCTTTGCCAATGGCGGCCAGCTTTCTGCCTGTAATGCCGAAGTATGGAACCAGAAAGCCACGGTACTCAAAGGCATCAAATGGATGTCACAAAAAACCGCACCACTTTTGCTCAATCCTTCTTTCAGTGTGCATAAATACAGCTGGCTCATGGAATTTCTGGGCAATATCAAACATTATGAAGCCAATACCCGAGAGACTGTACGGCTGGCTTTACTGGCAAGAGCACGCTTATTTGAAATTGCCGAAACAGAAAATATTGATTTCAATTTAGAAAAACGTGGAATTTTACATTTTTATCATAACAAGACAGATTATGATGTTGCGATCAAAGTCAATGATCTGTTGTGTAGCGGTGGTCTGGAGCGCAATGCCATTTCCAATGCAGAAATCAAGCAGATCGAACCTGCATTAACTGGCGATTATTATGCAGGATTTTACTGTCAGAGCGATGCCACCGGGGATATTCATAAATTTAGTACCGGTTTGGCCAAAGCCTGTATGCAAAAAGGCGTGAAATTTGAGTTTGGTCAAGATGTTTTTGTTGTTGATCATCAGGCTCAGAATATTCGGGTTAAATGCAAACCTAGTACTGAAAATGTCCATTCCTCTCCAGAGGATGTTCTGGAAATTAATGCAGATGCCATTGTGGTCTGTGCAGGGGTTGGCAGCTATCAATTGGCTGAAATACTTGGTGAACGAGTCAATGTCTATCCAGTCAAAGGCTACTCGATTACCGTGCAACTGAATGATGAGCAGAGCCAGAACAACGCACCTTGGGTCAGTCTGCTAGATGAAAGTGCGAAAATTGTCTTGTCACGCCTAGGCAAGGATCGTTTGCGTGTTGCAGGAACAGCCGAGTTTAATGGCTATAACCGGGATATTCGTGCTGACCGAATTCAACCTTTAATTGACTGGACCAATCGTAATTTTGACCTGTGTACTGAGCATGTTGTTCCGTGGGCAGGCTTACGCCCCATGATGCCAAATATGATGCCTGTGGTACGCCGTGGCAAACATGAGTGGGTCTTTTACAATACCGGACATGGTCATCTGGGCTGGACTTTATCAGCTGCAACGGCTGCGATGATTAGTCAGGAAATTGCGCAATACTATCCAGCTTAAATTGATAGCCCGCTTGCGGGCTATTTTTTACATCAAAGATATCATTTTATATAACAATAAATTTTAATATTTTTAAATTAAATCAATCATATAGTCGATAAATACCGGTAAAGCGTTCACAGCCTTTCTGCTGGCTACTGACCGCTAAAATGGCTTTACTATAGTTAAACTCATAGCGGCAGTCATTTTCATTATCGGTGATCTGGTTTTTTGTCTCAGGCGTGGTATAGGCTAAAAAAGGAACGGTCTGCTTCTCGGTCCGGTTATTTGGATTACGATATGCCAGGCCTTCAATCTTGATCCGGTCTTTGGTCAGTTGATGAATCTTGAGATGTACAGGCTGCTTGGCGATTTGTCCCTGTTCAAACTTAATATAATGCTGGGTCAGACTTTGATTCAGTGAAATATAGACATTTAAATCATCTAAACGCCATTCAAACTGCTGTTTAAAACAGTCCAGGGTTTTACATTGTTGTAAACGGCTCGCCCATAATTGTTGGCTATCTTGCAATAAGCGCACAGGTGCATCAGTAATCAGAAAAGCAGTAAAGTATTGGTCCGTGAGTTTTTCACGAGATTCAGCCAGCGATGCTGAGCAGACTTTATTCATGGCAGCCGTTTTTTGGCTGTCGTCGTTACAGTTCATTGTGATCGCCGAGCTACCTGTAGAAATCATCCCCAGACCGAGCATCAGGCTAATTATTTTCAACATATTTATATCAGTTTTCAGTAGCATGATCGCTTATACTTTCACTGTGTTACGCTTGGTCTAACTATAGCGAAATAGAAAGCAAGTGTACAAGATTTCAATGGGCTATTTCTAAAGGATGTATAAGGTGATCGCACAAATTCGTATTGGCCAGGGGCTGGATGTGCATGCATTTGAAGAAGGTGATTTTGTCACTCTGGCAGGCATTCAAATTCCGCATACTCACGGTCTGAAAGCACATTCGGATGGTGATGTAGTGCTGCATGCACTCTGTGATGCTTTGTTGGGTGCTTTGGCGCTGGGAGATATTGGCCAGCATTTCCCCGATACAGATCCTGAGTTTAAAGGTGCGGATAGCCGGGTACTACTCAAGCATGTTTATCAGCTAATTCTGGATCGTGGTTATCACCTGAATAATGCCGATATTACCGTGGCCTGTGAACGTCCAAAACTGGCTAAACACAATCTGGCGATGCGTCAAAGTATTGCAGATGTCTTGGATGTTGATGTGACTCAAATCAGTATCAAAGCCACCACCACTGAACAGTTAGGTTTTACCGGTCGTCAGGAAGGAATTATGTCCATGGCAACCGTGCTGTTGAGCCACAGTAAATAAAATCAGGCAAAATAATTTGGATTAATCAGGGAAAGTTCCAGTTCCTGCGTTGCTTTACGACCTTGTAGCTGTAGGGCAACCGCATGCATTAAACCGGTCCAGGTTTCATTTGGTTCCCAGATCTGATGCAAGTGTTCTTGTGCTGTAGGCATATCGATATCCATATAGTACTGACGATATAAGTACATCAGACAGCTGACATGGTAGTTTTGCGAACAATGTACCCAGACCATTTGCTCTTTTACCAGATGATCGATCAGGTCCAGTACCAGCAGGCATTGATTGTCTGAAGGGGTTTCCCAGGAAATCGGAACCTGAATATAGTTCAGTCCCAGCTCAAGGCAAATTTTATCTTCATGCGGCAGATACTGTTCGCTATCGGTCAACGCCACATTGATGACTGTAGATACACCGTATTCTTTCATCAGCTGTAATTGGGTAGTGGTCGGTTGACCGGAGCTAAACAGATGTTCGTGTATGAACTGAAAATTCTCAATCTGGCTTAATGCCGTTTCAATATCATTCATCAGATAAATTTTCCTTGTTCTAGAAATGCAAACGCCATCTTGGCGATGGCGTTGGTCAGATCATTTAACGATTAGGTAAAATGTCTTTCAATGCCTCATGCATGTCGAGTAAAACTTTTTCAGTCGTTTCCCAGTCGATACAGCCATCCGTAACGGATTGACCGTATTCCATATCATTCAGGTTCGCCGGAATGTCCTGACGACCACCCTTAAGATGACTTTCTACCATAATACCAACAATTGACTTGTTTCCATCAAGAATTTGTTCGGAAATGTTTTTAAGTACAAGTGGTTGCAGGTACGGGTCTTTGTTAGAGTTGGCGTGGCTGGCATCAATCATGATCTTGGTGCTGACTTTGGCCTTGGCTAGAGCAGCTTCCGCATCGGCCACTGAGCCTGCATCATAGTTCGGTTTACCATTACCACCACGCAACACCACGTGCGCATATGGGTTACCTGAAGTACGAATGACAGCCACCTGACCTTGATCATTTAGACCGAGGAAGCTATGGCCATGTCTTACCGATTGCATCGCATTGGTCGCGACAGTTAACCCGCCGTCAGTACCATTTTTAAAGCCAACCGGAGAAGAAAGGCCTGAAGACATTTCACGATGGGTCTGGCTTTCTGTGGTACGTGCACCAATCGCTGACCATGAAATCAGGTCTTGGTAATACTGTGGCGAGTTTGGATCAAGTGCTTCAGTTGCACATGGCAAGCCCATTTCATTCAGTTCAAGTAATAGCTTGCGACCGATACGCAGACCTTTTTCAATATTGAATGAATCATTCATGTCTGGGTCATTGATCAGACCTTTCCAACCTACGGTAGTACGTGGTTTTTCAAAATAAACCCGCATCACGATATATAAGCTGTCTTTAACTTTTTCGCTCAGCACTTTTAAGCGCTCAGCATATTCATGCGCCGCCTCTGGATCGTGAATAGAACAAGGGCCAATTACAACGAACAGGCGTTTGTCTTCACCATCCAGAATTTTACGAATCGTTTCACGACCATGCAGTACGGTTTGATAAGCAGTTTCAGTCAACGGTAACTCTGCTTTAAGCTCGGCAGGGGTTACAAGAGGAATCATGCTGTGGATATTCACGTCATCAATATCTGATGCTGAAATAGGATTTGACTGTTGTGTATTCATTGCCGTCACTGGTTCGATCATACAAAAGGTTGTTTAATAGCCCGAATATAACATGAATGATGCGTCACTTTGTTATAAAAAAGATGAATACTTCTTTGAAAAAAAAGTGATGAATCGGATAGTTAACTTAAACGGACGGGGAATTTTGGCTCATGATTATCATTGCTGTTTCAGCAGGTTGGGCCGGTTTTGATTTCACAGGATTAATCATGAAATTTACACCGAGGGCAAATAGGGTGATACCTAAAATTTTGCGGATCAGTTTTTCCGGCATACGTGAACTAAGCAAGGTCCCCACAATAATTGCCGGAATAGAACCCACCAATAACCACATGAGTAGCATGAAATCGACATTGCCTGAAGACATATGACCCAGCCCTGCAACCAGGGTCAGTAACACTGCATGCACAACATCTGAGCCAATGATACGAATCATCGGCAGATTCGGGAACATCACTACAAGTGCCATGATGCCAAATGCGCCGGCACCCACTGAAGAGAGCGTGACAAATATGCCCAAGATAATGCCCATGATGATAATGGCTACGCGCTTTTCCTTGGCTTGCAGCTTTACTTTTTCCAGATCTTGGGTCATATCCGGTAGTTCTTGTTTTCTGTATTTATTAAAAAGATTTTCGATCTGGCTACGAAACAGAATGGATAAGCCGGTAATGGTTAGCATAAAGCCCAATACCATGGTCAGGACGGCCTTGTAATGCGTTGATTGGCTCAGATAGTTATCAAGAACCCAATGTGTTGCAAAAGATGCGGGAATACTGCCAACGGCCAGCCAGATCACAATCGGCCAGACAATATTCATTTTCTTGGCATGCACAAACGAGCCACAGAATTTAGAAATCGCGGCATAGAGCAGGTCAGTACCAATCGCGATATGCGGTTCAATCCGGAATAAACTGATAAGAATTGGCGTCATTAATGAACCGCCACCGACACCGGTGACACCTACACAAAAACCTACCAGAACGCCTGCTAAAATAAATTCAATCGGACCAAACATGCATATATGCCAAAATCAAAAAACAAGCATATCTTATGACTTTTGGATATAAGTCGTTGTCTTGATTATTGATTTACTTATGCATAAAAAAGATAAAGCTAGGTGAAGAATATTAGGTGATCTTTCATATTTATTCGCTGGGTTATATATAAAGTGCGAATATAATGATTGATTTTAACTGCCCGATTTAACCCATTTCTGTCTAATTGAATGTACCTGTACATGTCGATTTAATTCTTTTTATGCAAGCTCCCTTATTGACTAAGTTATTCTAAACGGTGGGTTTCTTAAAATGAGAAGATACTTAAGCTTCTTCCGGAATAGCCATAGGATTATGTTAGAATCCCGATTCAATAAATTTCCATGCGGATCTGAGAGGAAACCCACTTGCTAAATCGAAAACTTAAAATTGGAATCGTGGTCGGTGAAGTTTCTGGAGATACGCTTGGCGCAAAATTGATTCGCCGTTTTCGTGAGCAAGGCATTGATGCTGAATTTGAAGGTATCGGTGGGCCACAAATGATCGCTGAAGGCTTTAAAAGCTATTATCCGATGGATATTTTATCGGTGATGGGCATTGTCGAAGTTTTAAAAGATATTAAAAAACTGTTTGCTGTGCGGGATGGTCTGGTGGAAACCTGGACTAAAGATCCGGTCGATATTTTTATCGGGATTGATGCGCCTGATTTTAACCTGCGTTTGTCAAAAACCATTAAACAAAAACAGTTACCGATTAAAACCGTGCAATACGTCAGTCCTTCGGTCTGGGCATGGCGTCAAGGCCGTATACATGGCATTAAAGCCAGTATTGATCTGGTGCTGTGCCTGTTTCCATTTGAAAAAGCGTTCTTTAAAAAATGGGATGTTCCTGCAGCTTTTGTCGGACATCCGCTCGCTAGCCAATTGCCGCTTGAAAATCCAATTCTGGAGGCTCAGACAGAATTAGGCCTAGACCCAGATCAGAAATATATTGCATTATTACCGGGAAGCCGCCGTGGCGAGATTGAGCGTTTGGGACCTTTGGTTCTGGATGCAGCTAATATTCTGCATCACAAATATCCGGATTATACCTTTCTGATTCCTGCGATTAATGATGCACGCAAGCAGCAAATCGAAAGTTTACTGGCCACTTATCCTGAGAGCTTAAAAACCCAAATTCGCTTGATGGAAAATACCAGCGCTGAATCCAAAATTGGCCGTCAGGTCATGAATGCGTCCAATATTATTGCACTGGCGTCTGGAACTGCAACGCTTGAAGCGATGTTGCTGCACCGTCCGATGGTGACTTTTTATAAATTGCACTGGCTGACCTATCGAATTGCCAAATTACTGGTAAAAATCCAATATTTTTCATTACCAAATATAATTGCTGGCAAAAAAGTGATTCAAGAACTCATCCAATCCGCTGCTACACCTGAAAATCTGGCAGCTGAAATTGAAAAACTGATGGATATTGAAGCAGCGCAGATTCAGGTTATGCAGCATATCACCATGCACAAGCAGCTACTTTCTGGCAATAGCGAAGATCCGGTCACAGCAGTATTGGCATTAGTCCAGTAATTTTAGTCTGGTAATAAAGACTGGTTCTTCTGACAATTCAGCCGGTATTGGGTCGGCGTCTGTTCAAACTGTTTTTTAAAACTTTGACTAAACGCCGTCTCGGATGAATAACCAACCAGATAAGCGATCTGCTGGATACCAAATCCACTATTTCTCAAATATTGCGCGGCGAGGCGCAGGCGGTGCTGTTGCAGATAGGCAAGGGGCGGCTCACCGACAATCTGGGTAAACAGTTGGGCGAATTTGGAACGTGACATATGACACTGTTCGGCCAGACTTTCCACAGTCCAGGATTGTTCAGGTTTGCCATGAATCGCCGCCAGTGCATTGGACAGTTCCAGATGCGAGAGAGCATTCAGCCAGCTCGAGGCATTTTCCAGATTTAAAATATAATCTCGTACGCATTCAATCAGTAAAATACTGACCAGATGATCCAGAATCTTGTCACGTCCCGGACGAAGTTGCTGGGTTTCCAGTGCAAGAAATTGCAAGCCGACCTGTAACCATTCTGGCGCCGTATCACCCAGAATGTGTTGAATATGCAAGTATTTAGGTAAGGCACTTAAAAGAGGTTTGGCCATCTGCATATCCAGACTAGAGCGGAGGATCAGCATAAAACTATGCTCCGCCGAATTTTCCCGATTGAGATCAACACATTGCTGTGCATTGCTCTGAAAATAAGGATTAATCGCATGGTGCTCAGAAAAATCGGCATTGTCTGGGCAGGAAACATGATGGGAGGAACCTGCGGGTAATAGCACCAGATCCCCTTGTTGCAGCTCCAGTCGATCACCATTCATGAACTTTAATTGCGCCTGTCCTTGTAACAGGATATAGGCCAGCATAAAGGGTTCATGTTGATAGTCAAAGCCGCCCGGATGAAATACATTCAGATAAAGATATTCCGATTTTTCCAGATGAATATCATCAAAAATTTTACTTAAAGCATCCATGCCTAACTCTATTCTTCTGTTTTATTTCATTTAATTGACTATAAATTTTTTAACTTTGTGATTTTAGGCCAGAATTTGGCAGCATGTGCCAAAGACGCTGACATAGCTTTTCTGGACGTTGAATACTGTTCGCTACTGCTGAAATAATCAACTATAAGTGCAGAGTAACATAAAAAAGGAAGGTCGCAATGAATGCCCCTGCACAAATCCAGAAAGCGCAGTTTACGCAGGAAGCGTCGGCACTAAAAGGTGTCAAGCTAGATAAAAAACGTTTTGGCTGGTTGCTCAGCCCAGGTCTGCCTGTGATCGGAATGGGAATTCTGGCCGGTTATCATTTTGGTCCTAAAGCCACTCAAAAAGTCTTTGCGATGGGCGGGCCTTTATTATTGCATGTGATTATTCCCACTTTAGACGCCCTGATTGGCGATGATGCCAATAATCCAAATGATGAGCAGATCAAGGCACTGATTAACGATCCTTATTATGACCGCATTGTAAAAGCATTTATTCCCTTACAAATGGCAGCCAATGCCTTTGCTGGCTATGTCGTAAGTCGCCCAAATGTGTCCTTGCTGGATCAAATACTGCTTGGAATTTGTATGGGTGCGATTAATGGTGTGGGCGTAAATACCGCACATGAACTCAGCCATCGTCCACAGAAAAAAGACCATTACTGGTCTCATGCCAGCCTGATGCCTTTGGGCTATAACCATTTCCGGATTGAACATCCTTATGGACATCATAAACGGGTAGCCACGCCTGAAGATCCGGCATCTTCAAAAATGGGTGAATCTTTTTACCGCTTCTGGCCACGTACCGTAATAGGTGGATTAAAATCTGCAATCCAGATTGAAAAAAGACGGCTCGAGCGTAAAGGACTGAAATTCTTTAGTCAGGAAAATGAGCTGTTTCATGGTTGGGCCATGAGTGCTGCTTATCATGCCTTGATGCTGAAGGCGTATGGCAAGAAAATTATTCCTTATACACTGACACAGGCATTTTATGGCGTCAGCCTGTTTGAGATTGTGAATTATATCGAGCACTACGGACTAAAACGCGGACAGAAAGCGGATGGTAGTTATGAGCGAACCTTGCCAGAACATAGCTGGAATAATAACAATATCGTGACCAATCTGTTTTTGTACCAATTACAGCGCCATTCTGACCATCATGCCTTTCCAAGCCGGCCATTTCAGGCGTTGCGGCATTTTGATGAAGCGCCAGAATTACCCAGCGGTTATGCAACCATGTTGATTCCAGCCTTGATTCCACCTTTATGGTACAAAATCATGGACCAGCGGGTGTATCAGCATTATCAGGGCGATTTAAGCAAGGCCAATATCTTGACCTCCAAGCGTGCCAAGCTGTTTAAAAAGTTTGGTGTAAAAGACTCTGCTGCTTAATAAATTACAGAATAAAAATGCGCCGATAAAGGCGCATTTTTTGATGAATTCTGCCTAGAACCAGTCGACTTGCATATTCAAGCAAGTATCATCCAGAGTCATCAGTAATTTGGCCTGATGTTCAATTTCAGGAAGTTCCCAGCGAATAAAATATTGAGCTGCCTGAATTTTCCCTGCCAGAAAAGTCTGATCTTCTGCCTGCGAAGATGTGCCAAACTTGAGTTGAGCCTGATTCGCCATTTCCAGCCATAGCCAGGCTAGGATGGTCTTACCCATCATATCCAGATACAGGCCTGAATTGGCCAAAGCTTCGCTGACTTTGCCTTGATGCAAGGCCTGGCCTAAAATCTGTGTAGTCTTTTGCACAGTGGCAAGATGCTGTTTATAGATCTTTGCGAGTTCCACTATCTTAGGTTCATGAATCTCTGACAAGGTCTTCTGGATGCGCTGCATGAGCAGATTGAGCCCTTTGCCATTATGCTGCCAGAGTTTACGTCCCAGCAGATCCAGAGATTGAATGCCGTAAGTTCCTTCATGAATCGGATTGAGCCGGTTATCACGGTAACATTGCTCCACCGGATATTCACGAGTATAACCCGCGCCGCCCAGGACCTGAATAGCCAGATCATTGGCTTTCGGACCATAGGCAGAAGGGAAAGATTTGACCACCGGGGTGATGAGATCAAGCAGAATTGCACTATCTTCATCTTGAGCTGCCTGAAGTTCATCAATTAATCGGGCTGCAAATAAGCAAAGTGCCAGCGAACCTTCTACATATGACTTTTGCGCCAGTAGCATGCGTTTGACATCGGTATGTTCAATGATATTAACTGGTTTCGAGTCAGGTGTTTTTTCATGAACTGGCCGGCCTTGCGGACGGTTTTTAGCATAATCCAGAGATTCCAGATAGCCACGATAACCAATCATGGCTGCGCCCAGACCGACACCCACACGTGCTTCATTCATCATCTTGAACATATATTTTAAGCCATGACCGGGTTCACCAATTAAATAGCCTAAGCAATTATCATTTTCTCCAAAGCTTAAAACTGTAGATGTAGTACCTCGATAGCCCATTTTGTGCAGTAAGCCAGCCAGCTGTACATCATTAGCTTCACCGAGTGAACCATCCTCGTTGGTTTTGAATTTTGGTACGATAAACAGGGAAATTCCTTTCACGCCTTGCGGCGCATCCTGAATCCGCGCCAAGACCAGATGCACAATATTTTCGCTAATGTCCTGATCGCCACCCGAAATAAACATTTTCTGGCCTTTAATTTTATAAATTCCATCTGCCTGAGGAATGGCTTTAGTGGTCAGATCGCCCAAAGAGGAACCTACATTCGGCTCTGTCATGGCCATGGTGCCAGCAAAGCGGCCACTCAACATATGCGGTAGGAATATTTGCTTTTGTTTTGGGGAGGCAAAAGCCTGTATCAGGTTCGCCGCAGCGGCCGTTAGAAAAGAATAAGCCACGGTGGACGGATTGGCCGACATGAAATACGCATTGCAGGCCATATTCACCAAAGTGGGCAGTTGCATGCCACCATCTGCATAATCATGCTGGGCGCAAAGCAGGCCGGCATCGGCAAACTGTTGCCAGGCTGTCTTCACTTCATCAATGGTTTTGACCTGTTTGCCATCAAAGTTCGGTTCTTGTTGATCAGCTTTGGCATTATGCGGCGCAAAATAATCAGTCGCGATACCTTTTGCCGTTTCCAGAATACTGTCGAAAGTATTTTTGTCATGATCCTGATAGCGTTGCAGTTTAGTCAGCGCTTCAAGTTTGAATACGTCATAAAGCTGGAAATGCAGATCTTTATCATTAATCAGTTGGGTCACGGTACTATCCTGAATGTGCAATTCTTAAGATAGCATTAAGACTAGCAGTTGCTTTTATTGAGGAGGATTGTCAATAATGACATGAATCGGGTGAAAAGTGACAATTAGTAAAGTATGCAACAGGTGGTGATTTTAGGCTTTCATGGGGCTCTGGCTTCGGCCATTACGGGTGTGGTCGATTTATTTACCATGGCTGGCGTAAGCTGGAACCGGATCCAGCAGCAGGACGTACAGCGCCTGTTTAAGGTGAGTATCGCCAGTCCGGAGGGACATCCGATTCGGTGTATCAATGGGCTGCAGTTGCAGGCACATTTTTCTTATCAAGAGATTCAAACTGCAGATATTCTGGTGGTACCGACCATCGCTGCACCGATTCAGGATGTATTGCAACAGAATCCAGAACTGATTCATTTTTTAAAATCTGCACATGCAGAGGCGACTTTAATTGCAGGAAACTGTACGGGGAATTTTTTTCTGGCAGAAGCAGGCATTTTAGATGACCGAGTTGCAACAACGCATTGGGGTTTTCAGGAAATGTTCCGTTCACGCTATCCTAAGGTGAAACTGAATGCCGATCTGATGATTAGCCGGGATCAGAATATCTATTGTGCGGGTGGAGGCCTGGCCTGGTTTGACCTGGGTTTGCATCTGATTGAGCGCTTGTATGGCTTTGAGGTGGCCATGCAATCGGCTAAATCTTTCGTAATTGATTACCGCCGTGATAGCCAGTTGTCTTATTCATTGCTGAATATTGGCCGGCCGCACCATGATGAACTGGTACAAAAAATCCAGAACTGGCTAGAGCAGCATTTTCATGAAGATTTTAGTTTGAACCAGCTGGCAGAGCAGTTTAATGTGACTGGCCGGACCCTGATTCGACGCTTTAAACAAGCCTTAGACATACCGCCCAATCAGTATCTACAAGCGATCCGGATTGAGGCTGCCCGTAAACGACTGGAAGAAACCGATCAAGCTGTGGATGTGATCATGCAAAATGTCGGCTATCAGGATCCAAGTTCATTCCGCCGTTTATTTCATAAAAAAACCGGTCTGACGCCGTTGGAATACCGGCGCCGGTTTAGCCGACGCTTTTAAAAGCGCTTAATGAGAAGGCTGTACTTTTCCCACTTTACGGCCATGCAGAAGGTAATACCAGGCCAGGCAGCTCAGGGTGAGCAGCGCCGAGAACAGATAAAGCTGGCGATAACCAATCTGGTCCAGCAGCATACCCAGGAAATACGGGCCAAAACCAAGACCGGCATCCAGGGCAATAAAGAAGGTTGAGGTTGCTAGACCCATACGCTGCAATGTTGTACTTTTCACCGCAATGGTTTGACACACCGACTGGATATTCCCAAAACCAAAACCGAGTAACGCTGCACTAGAGAGTAACATCACAGAGTTTTGTGCTTGGCTTAAAAGCAAAATCCCTAATGCCATAATCACAATGGCAGGATAGATAATGATATTTTCACCTTTACGGTCCATTAAAGGGCCAGTAAAAGGACGGGATAGTAGAATGGCAAAGGCATACATTAAGAAAAAGAATGATGCGGCTTCTACCAAATTGATTTCTTTGGCATAAAAGTGAATAAACGACAATATACCTGAATAACACGTTGCCACCAGCAGTACAATCAGTGCAATCGGTAGCGCATTCGGTTCAATATACTGAGCCAGTTTGCTGGTGCTTTGCTGAGTAGAGACTGCTGACGAATGACTTGCCTTAAGGCGTGGTGGCTGGATAAATAGCCCACAGATCAGGCAGCTGAGCGCAACAATACTGGTAAAGATGAAAATTACCTGATAATTAAAATTTGTCATCAGCCAGATTCCGACAAAGGGACCAATCGCTGTGCCAAGGGTGCTGCTCATGCTGAAATATCCAATTCCTTCACCACGCCGTGTGGCAGGAATGGTCTGTGCAATCACTGTACCCAGTACAGTAGAAGCCATACCCATCATAAAACCGTGTATCAGGCGGATACCCAATAAAACTTCCAGCTTGGCCGGAATCATATACAGTCCGGAAAAGAGCAGAAAGCCAGTCAGGCCAATGACAAGCGTATTTTTCAAACCCAGCCGATTCAGTAATTTTCCGATCAATAATCGTCCAAATAACGTACCCACAATAAACAGACCGGATACCAAACCGGCTTGCGCAGTCGACGCATCTAGCTCAGCAACCGAGTAGCCGACAATCACAATCACCAGCAAGTAGAACACCAGAACCAGCTGGAAATTTACCAGACTGATCAGGATAAAATTGGGCGTCCATAAAGGCGCTTCTTGTTCTTGGCTCATTGAGGTCTGTCCTGAGATGAGGGATATAACTGCTGAATGAGTTGCATCAAGGTATTTTTGCTGCCTTCAAGATCATCTGATGCAATGTGCTCAAGCAACTGATCTTCAAATGCATCGATCTGGGTGGAACACATCGCAAAGGTCTCAATTCCTTGCTCATTCAGCTTGAACAGCTTTTGACGCTTATCTTCAGTTTCGAGTTGGGCAATCAGATCGAGTTCAACCAGTTGCTGAATCCGCTTGGTAATACCCGGCTTGGATACATTGAGATAACTGGAAATATCTGCCAGCGTGCATTGCTGCTTTGACTGGATGACGTATAACACCTGCCATAAGGAATAATTCAATTGGGATGACAACAAGATCGTATTGATCTCATCGCTCATCAGTCGTGCGCAGCGTAATAGCAGCGTACGGAGTCGGGGAGATTCGGAAAACATATGGTTAGTTAACCTAGGTAACTAAATTTAGGCCTAATTTACGCCTGTTTTATTTAAAGCTCAAGAGAAGAGTCTTAAAAATTATTCAGAGCAATATTTTCTCTGCCAACAGCGCTTACACAGTTTAACCTGAGTAAAAAATAGTCAACAAAAGACTACATACTTTTTATAACAGCCACGCCTAAGCTAGCCATGTCACTAGAAAAATTCATGACTTAAAAATTGAAGGGCAAAGATGCCAAATAACAATGCATAGGTGAAGCTTATGACTCTGGGTTTAACTGCATTAGAGTTAGCACGAATACAGTTCGCCTTTACTGTATCTTTTCATATCATTTTTCCGGCAATTTCAATCGGCTTGGCCAGCTTTCTGGCCATTCTGGAATGGCGCTGGCTCAAAACCCAAAACCCGATTTTTCAAGATCTGTTCAAATTTTGGGTAAAAATTTTCGCTGTGGCGTTCGGGATGGGCGTCGTCTCTGGTGTGGTCATGAGCTACCAGTTTGGAACCAACTGGAGTGAGTTTTCCCGGATAGCAGGCAGTGTGACTGGACCTTTATTGGCCTATGAAGTACTCACCGCTTTCTTTCTGGAAGCGGGCTTTCTGGGCATCATGTTATTTGGTTGGGGGCGAGTGGGACCAAAGGCGCACTTTTTCTCGACCTTGATGGTTGCAATAGGAACCTGTATTTCCATGTTCTGGATTCTATCGTCCAATAGCTGGATGCAGACCCCACAAGGCTTTGCGATTGAAAATGGCCTGATTGTTCCACAAGACTGGGTTGCTATCGTGTTTAACCCATCTTTCCCTTATCGTCTGGCCCATATGGCTATGGCTGCCTTTCTGGTTTCCGCATTACTGGTCGCTGCTACAGCCGCATGGCATCTGATCAAAGGCCGTCGTGATGCACTGGTCAAGACTTCATTTTCCATGGCGATGTGGCTGCTTCTGGTACTCGCGCCCTTACAGGTCATCGTCGGTGATATGCACGGTATTAATACCCTTGAACATCAGCCAGCCAAACTTGCAGCCATGGAAGGGCACTGGGAAACCAATCATGACAAAGGCATGCCCTTATATCTCTTTGGTATTCCAGATATGGAGGCCGAAGAAACCAAATATGCAGTCGCAATTCCCAACTTGGGTAGCCTGATTCTAACCCACTCGATGGATGGAAAGGTTACAGGACTTAAAGACTTTGCGCCTGAAGACCGGCCGAATTCGCTGGTGGTGTTCTGGAGCTTCCGGATTATGGTCGGACTCGGCGTATTGATGCTGTTACTGGCGTTATGGGGAGCGTGGGCACGTACCCGGGGTCGCTTTTATGAGTCCCGTGCATTGCACCGATTTGCCCTGATTATGGGACCTTCCGGATTTATTGCCATGCTTGCGGGATGGTTTACCACAGAAGTCGGCCGTCAGCCTTGGGTAGTCTACGGCATCATGCGAACCAAGGATGCATTGTCTCCGGTTTCCGCTGAACAGGTGGGGCTGACCCTGATTATTTTTGTAGTTGTCTACTGTGTGGTATTTGGTATCGGAATTTACTACATGTTGCGCCTGATGCACAAAGGCCCGGATTTTATTCATACCCGACCAGATCATGAATCAGATAGCGATGTGGTTCAGGCCTCGCGTCGACCATTAAGTAGTATTCGCGAACGTATCGAAGAAGTTCCTGAACAACCGGATCAGGAGGACAAAAAATGATTGATTTATCATTAATCTGGATTGTGATTATTGGTTTGGGTGTATTGATTTATACCATTCTCGATGGTTTCGATCTGGGCATCGGCATCTTGTTTCCTTTCTTTCCGCATCAGGATGAACGTGATGTCATGATGAATACCGTGGCTCCGGTCTGGGATGGCAATGAAACCTGGATGGTACTGGGTGGTGCAGGGTTATTTGCAGCTTTCCCACTTGCTTACTCGACCGTACTCTCGGCACTGTATATGCCAATTATTCTGATGGTGATTGCCTTGATTTTCCGCGGCGTGGCTTTTGAGTTCCGCTTCAAGGCAAACCGCAGTAAGCATTGGTGGGATAAAGCCTTTATCGGTGGTTCTGCGATCACCAGTTTCCTGCAAGGCATGATTTTAGGCGCCTATATTCAGGGCATTGAAACCCGAAATGGTGTCTATGTTGGGGGTGGTCTGGACTGGCTCACTCCATTCAGTATTTTCACCGGAATCAGTGTGGTGGTGCTCTATGCGGCATTAGGCTGTGGCTGGCTCATCTATAAAACCGGAGATGACTTACAAGATCGAATGTTTAAACTGATGCCTAAGCTGATTATTGCCTTACTGATCATATTAGGCGCTGTCAGTATTTATACGCCGTTGACCCATCCACAGATTGCCGAACGCTGGTTTAGTCAGCCACAATTCACCTATTTTATGCCAGTTCCAATTCTGGTTCTGCTGTTTACCTGGCTGGCCTTACGTGCCTGTAAAAGACGCAGTGAATTAGGTCCATTTACCTATATGCTGGTTCTGGTTTTCCTTGCTTATACCGGATTCTTGATTAGTCTATGGCCATATATTATCCCGCCGAGCGTGACTATCTGGCAGGCAGCAGCGCATGAAAATAGTCAGTTATTTGCCTTGATTGGTGCCTTAATCCTGATTCCAATTATTGTGATTTATACCGGTATGTCCTATTGGGTGTTCCGGCATAAGGTCAGGGTCGGCGATGATGGCTATCATTAAGGAGTGGTCATGAAAGGCAAACAGGCATTATGGTTTGTAGGATTATGGCTGGCAGGATTTTTAACGCTGGCCCTGATTGCTGGCGCATTCCGCTTTCTGGTGCATTTGGCTTATTAAATTAGTAAAACTAAAAAAATGAAAAAAGTGATCTGAATGTACTGATCACTTTTTATTATTTGCCATTTATCTTTGATAAAACCAAATTTACGATTTTACCTGTTTACGATAAACACTTGGACGTACAGGACGGCTACTTTTCCAAAGGCCTTTTTTCTGTTTCTTAGCTTTATTTTGCAATTCCATCATATAGCGTAAATGGTTTTTATCCTTGATATATTCTTCATAGACCCACGCTGCACCACGTTTGACAATCTCTTCATTGATATTTTTGCGATAGCGGTAGACCACACCGACACAGCGGCCATAACGGTCAATATCGGTAATCTTGACCCGAACCATTTTATTATTCACCATGCTTTTGACCAGACGCTGCGATTCTTTACCATAGGCTTGCGATGATTCAGGAGCATCAACGAAGGCAAAGCGCAATTTGGTTTCAGAGCGACGAATATTAAAACGGTAGCAGGTGAGGGTATCACCATCACTTACGGCTTTTACACGGCACCAGTATTTTTTGCCTTTCTTAAAGGGGCGGAAAACATCTTTTAAATAAACTGTAATTTTATGCAGCAGATAATAAGAAAAACACAGCAGTACGAGGCCCAGCACAATTTGCCAGGTGATGGAGAGATTTAACAAAGGCAAGATCCAAATCAGCAAAACCAGCTGTAAAATCACAGCTAAAAGTCGAGCCATTTTAGAGCAAAGCCAGTAGATCTACGGCTTAAAAGCTAATCACTCAGTGTTTAGTTTTGTACCAGCTAAAATAGCCTAAGTATATTTTTCTACTGAAAAGATGAAGATGCAACCATCTAAGCTTATATAAAAATAGCCTAAGTAAACTTGCATTCCTTTATAAATAGCCTAAGCAAAAATTTTATAAATTTCACTTCTCAAAAATTGATGTCTTTTATTCTCTTGCAAATCCTTATGCCAATACATCCCCATATTAATTTTCGGCAGTTCCACAGGGACTTCAAAAATATTTAGACTGGTAGCCAATTGTAAATGCGTCAATACATTTTTAGGAATAGTCAGCATGGCTGTCTTTTGCTGCTCCAGAATTTGCAGAGCAGTTGAGTAATGCTGACAGCGTAAAAAAATCTGTCGTGAATATTGTTTACGGCTTAAATAAATATCTTCAACCAAAACACCAGTACGGCGTGATGACACGCCAATATGAGGTGAGGCAAGATAAATCTGCTCATTCATTTCTGTTAATTGTGTACACACTACAAATTCATCTTGAACCAGACGCTCAAACTGGATTTTTTCAGCAATGTTTTGTTCCAGATCTATGACAAAATCGACCTGTTGAGAGGCGAGGTCTGCTGCTATATTTTTACGGTCCAGTTTCATGCTGCTAAGCTGAATTTCTAGATTGAGTTGCTGAAAGTGCTGAACGAGTCTGGGAAAGATCATTGGTTCAATTTCATCATGAACGGCAATTTTCAAACTCTGAATCATTTCTGGTCTGAACTGCTGATGCTGTATTGAAATATTTTGAATCGAAAAAAGTGCATTCTTCAGCTCAGGATAGATCTGTTCCGCAAACGGCGTAGGCTGCATTTTGCTACCAGTACGTACAAATAAATCATCTTGTAAATGCTGTCTTAAACGTTGCAGAGCATGACTGGCAGCAGACTGGCTAACTGATAAAATCTGTGCAGCTTTAGAAATACTATTCTGCTCATAAATTGCCATAAAAAGCGGATAAAGGTTAATGTCGATACGATGAAAATTTCGCAGGTCCATGACTGTTTTGGAATGAATATTATGCATAATATTGTATGGGTTAAAATCATTTTATTCATAATAGGTTTTGGGTTAAGGTGTTGTAAAGCGTATGAATTAGAATATTTAGAGGGATAAAAGAGATGTTTGAGCTTTCAGCACGTGCACAAGATTATTTAAATAGAACCAAAAAATTTATTGCTGAGGAAATTGAACCAGTTGAAGCTGATTTCTGGCAGCAGGTTCATGAGTTGAATCAAGGCGGTGACTGGACCAAATGGCAATGGCCAGCAGAACTGGAAAGCTTAAAAGCCAAAGCCAAGGCAGCTGGCCTCTGGAATATGTTTCTCCCTTGTCCTGAACGTGGCCAAGGTTTATCAGTTCAGGAATATGCACATATTGCCGAACTTTCAGGTCGTAGCCTGATTGCACCAGTCGTATTTAACTGTAATGCGCCAGATAGCGGCAATATGGAAGTATTGTGGCGTTATGGTTCTGAAGAACAAAAACAAGAATGGCTGATGCCACTTTTAGAAGGAAAAATCCGTTCAGTCTTTTGTATGACTGAACCTGCAGTTGCATCCAGTGATGCCACCAATATGCAGGCAACGGCGATGGTGGAAGGTAATGAGATTGTTTTGAATGGCCGTAAATGGTGGTCATCAGGTCTGGGCGATCCTAACGCCAAAATCATTATTTTTATGGCACATACTCCAGATGAAACAAAAGACCGTCATCATCAGCATTCGATGGTTCTAGTTCCGGTAAATACCGCAGGGGTAAAAATTGAACGTATGCTGCCAGTGTTTGGTGACTACGATGCACCACATGGCCACGGCGAAGTCAGTTTTGAAAATGTCCGCGTTCCGGTAGCGAATTTTATTGGTGGCGCCGGTCAGGGTTTTGAAATTGCTCAAGGTCGTTTAGGACCAGGCCGTATTCATCATTGCATGCGCTGTATTGGTGCTGCGGAAAAATCCTTAGAGTTGATGATTGACCGTGGTATGAGCCGTAGCGCATTTGGCAAAGAGATTTTAAAACTCGGTGGCAACCTGGAGCGTGTCGCGGAAGCACGGGTTGCGATTGATCAGGCACGTCTTTTGACCTTGTATGCCGCCTATAAAATGGATACTTTAGGGAATATGGCAGCACTGACTGAAATTTCTGCAATTAAAGTCGTTGCGCCAAGTGTGCTGGAAAAAGTTGTTGATATGGCCATCCAGATCCACGGCGGTGCCGGTGTTTCTCGGGACACACCATTAACCGGATTTTTTGCTCAGGCACGTGCCTTGCGTTTGGCTGATGGTCCAGATGAAGTACATAAAGGCATGATTGCCAAACTGGAACTGGCTAAACGTGGCTACAGTACTCGTCGCAAAAAATAAACTGGCTTTAACTAGAAGATTGCAACGTATTAAAAAATTTTAAGGAAAAATTATGGCGGTTATTGATGTAGGTGGAGCAGTTCGTCAAGGTGAAGAACTGGATGTACAAGCCATCACCAATTGGTTAATTCAGCAAAATGTGAATGTTGAAGGCCCTGTGCAAGTGACCCAATATTCAGGCGGAGCTTCAAACTGGACCTACCGTTTACAGTATGCCAATGCCGATTTAATTTTACGTCGTCCGCCACAAGGTACCAAAGCCAAATCAGCCCATGATATGGCACGTGAATATCATGTACAAAAAGCCTTGTCTGAGCATTATCCGGTGGTGCCTGAAATGGTCGCGCTTTGTCAGGATGAATCAGTGATTGGTTGTGATTTCTATGTGATGAAACGGCTTGAAGGAATTATTCCTCGCGCCAAAATGCCAGCTGAGCTGCAGCTTACTGAATCCGATATCCGGATTTTATGTATCAATGTGATTGATAAACTGATCGAACTGCATCAGGTGCCTTATCAAGGGACCGAACTTAAAAATCTCGGTAAGGGTGAAGGCTATTGTCGCCGTCAGGTCGAAGGCTGGGATGCTCGTTATGAAAAGGCCAAAACGCTGAATGTTCCATCCTTTAAATATGTACGCAACTGGCTGAAAGACAATATTCCTTCTGATTCCAAAACCTGTGTGATTCATAATGACTGGCGTTTTGATAATGTCATCTTAAATCCGGAAAATCCGACTGAAGTGATTGGCGTACTGGACTGGGAAATGGCGACACTCGGCGATCCGCTCATGGATCTAGGTTCTGCTTTAGCCTATTGGGTGGAAGATACTGACAATGCCATCTTTAAGGCAACACGCCGCCAGCCGACCAATCTAAAAGGTATGTTTACCCGTAAAGAAGTGGTGGATTACTACTTGGGAAAAACCGGCCTGCAACCGGAAAACTGGGCGTTTTATGAGGTGTTCGGAATTTTCCGTCTCGCGGTGATTGCCCAGCAGATCTATTATCGTTATTACCACAAACAGACTAATAATCCAGCGTTCAAGGATTTTTGGGTGGTGATTCATGCCTTGCATATTCGTGCCTTAAAACTGATTGGCAAGCAAAAACTGGAAGCCAATGAGATTGCACAAAAGTATGTGCTTAAATTTAAAGAGATAATGCCAAAATGACAACCATTTACTTGATCCGGCATGGCCAGGCCTCTTTTGGCGCAGAAAGTTATGACCAGCTTTCGCCCAACGGTGAGTTACAAGCAAAGCTTTTGGGCCACTATTTTGATGAAATTCTGAAAGAAGCACCTTATGTGGTGGCTGGCTCCATGCAACGCCATCAGCAGACGGCGCATTTATCTCTGGATGAATGTTTTCCGGAAAGTGAGATTCTGACCGATAGTGCCTGGAATGAATTTAATCATCAGCAGGTATTCGCCCGTTATGAGCCGCGCTTTAATCAGCCTGAATTGCTGAAACAGGATGTATCAGAACATGAAAATCCACGAGATTATCTGAGCAAAATTTTTAGCGGTGCAATTGCACGCTGGACTGGCGATGATTATCACCATGAATATGATGAATCTTGGCCAAGTTTCAAAGCACGCGTGGAAAGCGGCTTAGAAAATCTGTGTGACCAGTTGTCCAAAAGCCGTCCGCGCTATGCAGTAGTCTATACCTCAGGTGGTGTGATTTCTGTTGCAGTAGGTAAAATTCTAGGGCTGAGCCCGGAGAAAACCTTTGCCCTGAACTGGGCGATTACCAATACCAGTATCACGACACTACGTCTGGTGGGTAATGAACCGCAACTACTCAGTTTAAATGAACATCATTTTATTAAAGCACAGCGTCCAGACTTATTGACCTGGATTTAAAATGAGATTGAAAACCTAATACGCTAGAAAAATAAAGGAATAGGGTAAATACATGGCTAAAACAATTTTAATTACCGGTGCAAGTTCAGGGATCGGCGCCGGTATGGCACGTGAATTTGCGAAAAAAGGCTATAACCTGGCGATTTGTGCACGTCGTTTGGAGCGTCTGGAAATCTTAAAGCAGGAACTGGAAAGCCAATATGGCATCAAAGTCATTGCCAAAACACTAGATGTCACCGATTACGATCAAGTGTTTGAAGTGTTTCGTGCTTTTAAAGAAGACTTTGGCACCATTGACCGAGTTATTGTGAATGCTGGTGTCGGTGAGGGCCGCCGGATTGGTAAAGGTAATTTTGCTATCAATAAAGCCACGGTTGAAACCAACTTTATTTCGGCATTAGCACAATGTGAAGCTGCAGTTGAAATCTTCCGTGCACAAAACTCTGGCCATCTGGTGATGATTTCATCTATGAGTGCAATGCGCGGTATGCCAAAACATTTAACGGCTTATGGTGCAAGTAAGGCCGGCGTGGCTCATTTAGCGGAAGGCATTCGAGCTGAACTGATTGATACGCCAATTAAAGTGACCACCATTTTCCCAGGATATATTCGTACTGAAATTAATGAAGGGGCAAAAAAGCTACCTTTTGAAGTCGATGAAAAAACTGGTTCGCGTTTATTGGCAGCAGAAATTGAAAAAGCACCAGTTAAGGCTTATGTGCCGAAATGGCCTTGGTTGCCACTCGGTCTAGCCATGAAAGTATTACCACTTAAACTGGTGAACAAGTTAGGTTAAAAGCGCTCTTAGATCTATAAAAAGAGAAGCTAGAGCGCTTCTCTTTTTATTTTTTATGACAAACTGAGAAAAATTTCTGAATCAGTATTTTTTTCTAAAAAATGTATAGCTTGAATTTACAAAAAAGCGAAATTTTATAAATCCTAATATATTGATTATTAAAATAAAGTTTTAAATTATCAAAAATTATATTTTTATTTTATTGATGAATTTGCAATTAAATCAATTACTTTTAAATTTTCGTTTCATGAGAAAGACCATCTTTTACTTTTCCTAATTTTCGCCAATTTTAAGAACTTTTCCAAACTGTCCAAAACTTAGACATACTCACTCTAAAAGTGGAAAGATAACTTCTCTTTTTTAGAATTTCCTTTAATGTACAACCGTTCAGAAATTAAAGGTTGTCCATATGTCTACATCTGCGGATATGACTGACCAGCAGCGAATCTCCAAGGTCAGAAGGATCGTTACCCAGGCCGGGGAAGAGGTGCGTGCTCGTTATCCCATACTCAAACATCAGAACTTTATAGGTGCGAGTATTTTAGGCTTTGCCTGGGCAGGCATGATTGCATGCGCGGTAGCATATGGAACAGGTTATCTCTCAGCATGGTTTACCATTCCCTTGATTGCGATTTTTGCATCATTGACCCATGAATTGGAACATGACCTGATTCATTATATGTATTTCAAAAAAACACCTTGGGCACATCATCTGATGCTGGCACTGGTCTGGTTGGCACGTCCAAACACCATCAGTCCGTGGGCACGTCGTCGTTTACATTTGCATCATCATAAATATTCAGGCACTGAACATGACCTGGAAGAACGTGGCATCAGTAATGGTATGCCTTGGGGCATTCGCCGAATTCTGGTGATTAGTGACCAGTTGATGTCAGTGTATCTGCGTCCATTTCAGATGATTAAAATGATTCATCTTTTTCTGGAAAAACAGCCTGAAAAAGAACGTAAAATTGCCATGATTTCTCAGCTATTTGGCTTTTTACCTCTCAGCATTATTTACTATGGATTGTGCTACCTGTTTGTGGTCTTTCATGGTTTAAATGCAGTTTCACCGCTATTCGGTTATGAGATGCTCTGGTCGCAAGGCATTGTCGACGCGATGCCGATTGTAAATCTGCTGGCAGTCATTTGGGTGATTCCAAACTTTATCCGTTCTTTTAGCTTGCAGTTTGTCAGTTCAAATATGCATTACTATGGCGATATTGATCCACGTGATGTGATTAAACAAACCCAGGTGCTCAATCCATGGTGGATGTTACCATTCCAGTTATTTTGCTGTAATTTTGGTTCGACCCATGCGATTCATCATTTTGTAGTCAAAGAGCCATTTTATATCCGTCAACTGACGTCCAAAACGGCGCATAAAGTGATGAAAGAAGTAGGCGTACGTTTTAATGATGTGGGAACCTTTAAGCGTATGAATCGCTGGAATGACTATAAAATCTGAGCTTTGATTTCCATGAAAAATCCCGTTCTTAAGCGGGATTTTTTTATATTCATCCTTTGTGTTTTACCCAATGGCAAGATGTATAAGCCTGTATTTTACAAGAATCCTATCTCAGTCAAATTTAGGTGAACATTCATTTAAAATGACTGTTGAGGAAATAGTTCAAAAGAATAAACTCAGGTAAAATTAAGTATATCTCTATATAAATTAGCCCACTATGTTGCTGAAAGCCGCTACCATTGCCTTGATTCCTGCACTTGTCATTCAGGGTAATCATGTCAAGAAAAATACCCTAAGACTGCCGGAACCTGAAGGTGCACGTGAAGGTCAAACCGGAACCGGCAACAAACTGTCTCTGCTGATTTTAGGGGATTCGGCAGCAGCAGGTGTAGGAGTAGAACATCAGGATGACGCATTACTGGGTGCAATTCTGCATGAACTGAAAGATGACTTTGAAATTGACTGGAAATTACAGGCCAAAACAGGCGATACCAGCTCAAAAGTAATTCATGCTTTGGACCAAATAGAAGTCCAGCACTATGATATAATCGTCACGTCGGTTGGCGTCAATGATGTGACCAAACTGATACCTGTCGAGGTTTGGATTCAGAAACAGGAACAGCTTTATAGTAAAATTCAGCAAAAATTTAGTCCGAAACTGATCATTGCTGCCGGTGTGCCGCCAATGAATATGTTTCCGGCGCTACCGAATCCTTTAGCCTGGCTATTTGGCCAGTATGCTAAACAGATGAACCAGCAACTAGAAAATTTTGTGAATCAGCAAGTGAATATGCAATGGATTGAATACGATATTGAGAAGTATCGTGCCATGAATTTACAAATGGCTGCAGATGGTTTTCATCCGAGTAAGGAAGTTTATACACTTTGGGGACAAGAAGTAGCTGGCAAGATTCGGAAGACCTTCTAAAATAGTTAAAATCTCTCAATTTAGTTAATTCTATGTCTGATATTGAAACGCATCCGCTACCGCCATTTTTACCGCCCAATGCCAAATTACTGATGTTGGGTAGTTTTCCGCCACCTGCCACACGCTGGAAAATGAACTTTTATTATCCAAACTATCAAAATGATATGTGGCGGATTTTTGGACTGATTTTCTTTGAAAATAAAGATTACTTTTTAGATCTACCCAATAAAAAATTTCAGGAACAATTGATCCGGGAGTTTTTAACAGAAACGGGGATTGCGATTTTTGATAGTGGCTATCAGATCCGGCGTTTAAAGGGCAATGCTTCAGACAAATTTTTGGAAATTGTAGTACCTACCAATATTGAGCAACTACTCAGCCAAATGCCGCAGTGCAATCATATTATGACCACAGGCGACAAGGCCACAGACACCATGATGCTGTCTATGCCTGAAGGGACTTTAAAGCCGAGTATTGGTCAGCCTAGCGAGGCCCATTTTGTCGGACGTGATCTGTATTTATATCGCATGCCTTCATCTTCTCGAGCATATCCGGTTTCTCTAGAGAAAAAAGCCGAAAGTTACCGATTGATGTTTGAACATGTGGGTCTAGTTTAATATTTAATCCAATAATCAGATAAAATGGTTAAAGAGGTTTTAGGCTACAGACAAGACATAAACTTACTATTTGTAAGTTATTGGCTTTATTTATTCATATTTGGATATTCAACCCAGCGATGGCTATTAATTTTAATCTCCCGGACATGATGAAAGCTGGACCAGATTAACTGGCTACCTTTGGTCCATTTTAAAGCTCGAATACGCGACTCCACCTGCTGTATTTCCTCAGGTGAGGCCGGACGTAAAGGCCCAATTTCTGCATATAAGCGTACTCCTGGATAACGCTTAAATTCACCTTTAAGCAACGCATGAAACCAAAACATTTTGCTACTGTTCACAGCCTGTATGCAGGCCATCGGCTGATGCTGCAAATTCTCAGAAAAAGTAGTGGAATAAGTATCAAAAAAGAAACCCGTACTGGTCTTTTTGTTGAGGAATACGGTTCCGATCGGAGTAATACTAGGAAAGCCTTTGGGGTTGACTGTTGCAATAGAGCAATGCATGGCGGTCCGTTGTGCATCAGCGACCACCTGGCGAATCTGTTGCCATTCACTATCAGAAATCATGTCTTGATTCTCTTATTATTTTTTATAAATTTTATAATAACTTAATTAGCTGGGCATTGCCTGAAAAAACTGAAGCTACGGCAGTTTGATCAATCTAAAACGTCACTCAGATTATAAAAAAGAGCCACATGGGCTCTTTAAAAAATACAAAATTCGGCGATTAGCCATCGTATTCGACATAATCCCATAAGTTTAAACGTGCTTTAATTTCCTGACGGATCTCGGGCAACATCGGCAAAAGAGTGCCATCAATCCATAAGCTCAATGCTTGGGCAGAGAGTACTTGCTGCAGTTCATCGACCAGTTGTGCACCTTTCAACATAATACCGGTCTCATCAGTGGCTTCGGTTTCTACACCTTTAAATAAAACCTGTAATTCATAACCGCTATCCTGAATCAGCCATTCCAGTTCAAGTTGAATATTTTCACTGGATTTCAAAACTACCTGTCCCTCGACCGTATCGGAGTCGGACAGACAGTCATGTTCCACTCGAATTTTGGCCAAATACCATTCTTGCTGGGATAAATCATGGAGAGTTTTTACAGGCGTCAGAATATCACTGAACTTAAACTGACGGCTTAAATCAAAAAATTGCATGGGAGTGGAGGGCGAACAATCGCAAAATACGAGAAAAGTGTAATTCTAAAGTAAGCGCAATCGACTGTAAAACCTTTTAAAAGATGATCGGACTAAGTTAGGTTAATCGGCTATTCTCGAAATACGGGCTTTTCATAGCATGTAATTTTAAGGTCACTCCAATGTCATTACATTAACCATTCACCGGGAAATTTCGTCACCAGATTCATCATAAAACGCTGGAATTTTGTAGTTTCCGGATCATGTAAATGCTGAATACTACGGCCATCTTTTTGATGTTCCAGCCAAATCATTTCATTTTTTTCGTTCAGTTTAAGTTGATAAGCCACGCGTGGTAAGTACTGATCCATCGCACTGGTGATTTCCTTCTGAAAATCTTCCGATTCAATGACCAGACCGACTTCGGTATTCAGATAGGCTGAACGCGGATCAAAATTAAATGAACCGACAAACACCATGCCATCCAGATCAAAAAATTTGGCATGCAAACTGGAGCTATTTTTGTTTTTAGCCGGGATGATGTCTCCAGTCATAATTTCATACCAGGTCCGTTCCGGACGGACAATGTAGGGTTTAAATTCCCAGAGTTCGATGCCACTTTTCAATAATTGCTGACGATATTGCTGATAATAGGCATGCACCGCAGCCACATCATTGGCCTGAAAAGAGTTGGTCAGGATTCTGATTTTCACACCTTGTTGCGCACGGCGGGTTAAATAGTCGGCCCCTTTTTGCGTGGGAATAAAGTACGAGGACACCAGTTCCAGATGTTTTTTTGGCTCACCCATCAGTTCGAGCATATGGGTATAAATATAATCGCCATTTTTGGCATGGGGGCGTGCTTTTGCGGGACTATCCGCAACAAAATAACCCGGCGCCCAGTGAATGGGTTGTTTTTTTAAGTGTTGTTCGACTTGTTTCTCGGCAATGCCCACCCGGCGTTTGAGTTCAGTTTCGTCAACATCTTCTCGTTCAAATTCAGTTCTGAGCCTTTTAAGCATTTCAGGATGGCCGGCATCATTCAAGATCTGTCGAACGTCATAACTCAGATCATCATTCCAGAAGTTAATAAAGGTCTGATTGGCATCTGTTACGCTTTGCCCTGCGAAGAATATATCCACATCGGTGAACTGAAAATCTTCACTGGCATCAAAATATTCACTACTGATATTGCGGCCGCCGGTCACGGCTGCAGTGCCATCCGCAATGATCAATTTATTGTGCATGCGATGATTGACCTTTTTCATCCGGAAGCCATAATCCAGCGCACGTAAATGACGAAATTTATAGGGATTAAAAATCCGAACTTCAAAATTTGGATGTTGGCTTAGAGCAAGAAGCTTGTCATCAAGCTGGGTACCATTTTGATCGTCAATCTGAACCCGTACTTTGACACCGCGATCGGCGGCTTTAAGTAATTGGGACAAGATCATATTGCCAATATAATCATCCTTCCAAATGTAATATTGTAGATCCAGATGATATTTAGCTTTGTTAATCAGGTGCAGACGTGCTGCCATACTCATAAAGCCATCATAGAGCGGCAAGAAAGCCGTTTTACCGCTATTAATTTGCTGTTTTGAAAGTTGATTGTCGATCCAGTGCGCAGGTCGAACCGGCGTAATTTTCGCTTCTTCAGCAGTGTTGGGAGCCAGTTCACAGCCAGAAAGCATGATGCTAAAAGTAAAAATGCTCAAACATACAAAGGGCGAAGGTTTAGTCATTGATGTTCCATTAATTATAGGATCTTTTATTCCTTATCTGATGATGTTAATAGTTGAATCTCCGAATAGAAAGAGGTTACTGTTAGTCATCTGTAAATCATCAAAAAAAGGACAGTTTTACGTGAAATCACGTGCAGCAGTTGCGTTTGGTCCAGGCCAGCCATTAGAAATTGTAGAAGTGGATGTTGCTCCACCAAAAGCAGGTGAAGTACTGGTAAAAATTAGCCATACAGGCGTGTGTCATACCGATGCATTTACCTTGTCTGGTGAAGATCCTGAAGGTGTATTTCCTGCAATCTTGGGTCATGAAGGTGCGGGTGTGGTCGTTGAAGTAGGGGAAGGTGTCACCAGTCTGAAACCGGGCGATCACGTGATTCCGCTTTATACTGCTGAGTGTGGCGAATGCTTGTTCTGTAAATCAGGCAAGACTAACCTGTGTGTTGCTGTACGGGCGACGCAAGGTAAAGGCGTAATGCCAGATGGAACGACCCGTTTCTCTTATAATGGCGAGCCGATCTATCACTATATGGGTTGTTCAACTTTTTCTGAATATACCGTGGTTGCTGAAGTGTCTCTGGCAAAAATTAATCCTGAAGCCAACCATGAGAATGTTTGTCTGCTGGGTTGTGGTGTGACTACCGGTATTGGTGCAGTACATAATACGGCGAAAGTTCAGGAAGGTGACAGTGTTGCAGTATTTGGTTTAGGTGGTATTGGGCTTGCTGTAGTACAAGGCGCACGTCAGGCCAAAGCTGGCCGTATCATTGTGATTGATACCAATCCGGATAAATTTGAACTGGCGAAACAGTTTGGGGCGACAGATTTCCTGAATCCAAAAGACTATGATCAGCCGATTCAGCAAGTGATTGTCGAAATGACTGGTTGGGGTGTAGACCATTCATTCGAATGTATCGGCAATGTAGATGTGATGCGTTCAGCACTAGAATGTGCGCATCGTGGCTGGGGTCAGTCGGTGATTATTGGTGTTGCCGGAGCAGGTAAAGAAATTTCAACCCGTCCATTCCAGTTAGTCACAGGTCGTAAATGGATGGGTACTGCATTTGGTGGGGTAAAAGGTCGTTCACAATTACCGGGAATGGTAGAGCAATCCATGAAAGGTGAAATTCAACTTGAGCCTTTTGTGACACATACCATGCCACTGGATCAGATCAATGAAGCTTTTGACTTGATGCATGAAGGTAAATCAATCCGTACGGTCATTCATTTTGACTAAGCTTTTTCAATTTTAAAAAAGACCGGTATTAAACCGGTCTTTTTTATGCGGCTTTCACTTGATTCAGGATACATTAGTGCATGAAAGCCTCACAGAGAGTCACTGAAACAAAACACGCCTGCTAATGTCATTACATGCCAGATGCTTATATTAAATAGGACGTATGAAGATACGTGCTAAAACCATTTTAAAGAATAAGGATAAGCTCTATGTCGAATGATAATTTTGATCGTGATGTAATTAAGAATGCGCCTAAAGATGTCCGCGATGATTTAAATGCTGATCCAATTACGGGTGAACCTGGCGCACATCCTGTGGGTACAGGTGTCGGTGCTGCAGGTGGTGCAGCTGCAGGTGCAGCTATTGGTGCTGCAGGCGGTCCAGTGGGTGTCGCTGTCGGTGGCGTTGTCGGTGCTGTTGTTGGTGGTCTGGCAGGTAAAGGTGTAGGCGAAGCTATAAATCCAACAGAAGAACAGGCTTACTGGCGTGATAATTCGATCAATACGCCATACTATTCAGATGCCCGTACTACCTATAGCGATCTGGATTATGACCGTGATTATGATACGGCCTATCGAGTCGGTTATGAAAACCGTGGTAGCTATGATGCCCATACCCGTTTTGAAGACGTAGAACCTGATTTGAGAATGAAATGGGAACAAATAAAAGGCGAATCACGTTTAAACTGGGAACAGGCTAAATTTGCAGTGCGTGATGCCTGGAATCGTGTTTCACGTTAATTTTTAATCTTTGGATTAAACTGAAGTTTCTTTGGTAAAACCCGCAATAGGTTTGTGGGTTTTACTAATTTTAGTGATACATATCACGGTTTGATTGATCGATAAATAAAAGTAGAAAAGTTAATAAATATTTTTTTATATTTAATGCTTGTCAAATGATCACAGAGCGCGTATTTTAATTTCAGAATCACATTTTATGAAAGACATAACATGTTAAAGCAACCTATCATTTCAAACGCATATTTTTATTTCTGGCAGTTTAGCTAATTGCCTGAATGCGTTTGGGCAATGAAAAGGTTGCCCACCAGTTTATACCTGATCGGCAACCCTGATCAGGTTTTTTTATGCCTTTCATTTTTTAAAATATTTTGGAGACAGCCATGACAAACTTTAACTATTCATATTTTAACAACTTTTATTGGTCTTATTTTAGTCAGCTAATGACACTCACAACACTTTCGATTAGACCCATAACGCTCAAATAAAAGTTTGGACTGATTGCCAGTCCCAGGATTAAAGTCATGAATACCCCAAATACATCACAACAACATCATGCTGAAAGCATTTTAATTTTACCTCAGCAGCTTAAGCAGCAATTGCCACTGTCTCCGCAATTGGCCAGCCAAGTCGCTGAACATCGTCAAATCATTCAAAATATATTAGAAGGCAAGGATCATCGTTTGATGGTGGTCACCGGCCCATGTTCCATTCATGATGAAGCTTCGGCGCTAGACTATGCAGAAAAATTAAAACAGCTTCAGTCACAGCTATCTGATCAGATTTTCCTGGTGATGCGTGCTTATATCGAAAAACCGCGGACTACCGTAGGCTGGAAAGGTTTCCTTTACGATCCAAATCTGGATGGTTCATCCAATATGCAATTGGGCTTGGAAAAATCTCGTGACTTATACCTAAAAATCATTGAAATGGGTCTGCCCATTGCCTCTGAAATTCTTAGCCCGATGGCAACTGCTTATTTCGATGACTTATTAGCTTGGGGTGCGATTGGCGCACGTACCAGCGAATCGCAAATTCATCGCGAAATTTCCAGCCATATGCCGTACAGCATCGGTTTCAAAAATGGTACTGACGGTTCGATCCAGATTGCATTAGATGCCATTCAGTCTGCCTCTCATCCTCATCAATTCCTGGGGATGAGCCAGTCTGGTTTACCATGCATTTTACACTCGCAAGGTAATCCTAAAGCACATTTGATTTTACGTGGCTCGAATAGCGGACCAAATTACCAATTGTCAGAAATTGAGAAAATCCGGGCCAAACATCAGATCGACTTACCGGCATTGGTGATTGACTGTAGTCATGGCAATAGCTCAAAAAATCCGATGCTGCAGCCTGAAGTATTGGAGCAGATCGTGGCAGAACGCTTACAGACCAATGTTCGTGGCGTAATGCTAGAAAGTCATCTTGTTGACGGCAACCAGAAAATTTCTGAGCAAATGACTTATGGTCAGTCTGTAACTGATGGATGTCTGGGCTGGACAAAAACCGAACAACTATTGTTAAATATGACTGACTCACTACGGCTCGAAGGTTTGAAGCGTAGTGCTTAAAACTGAATGATGTCTTTCCTCAATTGATTGGGGAAAGACAGAATCGGATGAAGCCGATCAGCGCATCTCCCAGATGCTTAAACTAGCTCATCACAGCGTTTGAAAATAAAAATAATGATTAGAACGATTTTATAAATTGAATAAAAATAATTAAGGCGGATTCAAGCGGCAAGTGCAACAGTATAAAAACCAGCCATAACATCACTGGGCGTATACCATCCCAGTGTCTTTCTGGGGCGATTA
>NZ_JAMXXS010000026.1:0-41197 GCF_024129595.1 Acinetobacter lwoffii
GAAATAGACGGAAACGATTTGGTCTAAGAATGAATTTAATTGTTGGAATGGTGAATTGGATGCTCTTGAATTAACTTTCGCAAGAGATCTATTGTAGAAGATAAAAAAGTTATCGACCCACGTTTTAGAGTCGAGCTTAAAAACTATTGGGGCGAGCTAAAAGAAGAAGATGCAACGCCACGCTCAAGCGATGGTCAGCTTCTGTTCTTGATGGAAATGGTCAGCAAGATGAAATCGACCGATGTTAGCCCAATCGGTAGCCGTATTGCTTCTGTCCACAATGGTTCAAGCTTATTTACAGGTGATGCAGGTGGCGGTGAATCCAACATTCGTCGTTATATCATCGAAAATGATTTGTTGAATGCCATTATTCAATTGCCAAACAACTTGTTCTACAACACGGGTATTACCACGTATATTTGGTTGTTATCTAATAACAAGCCTGAATCACGTAAAGGCAAAGTTCAACTGATTGATGCTAGTTTGCTCTACCGTAAGTTGCGTAAAAACTTAGGACAAAAAAACTGTGAATTTGCCCCTGAGCATATTACTGAAATCTTAGATGTGTATTTGAATGGTCTTGATGTTGAGCGTAGCCTGACTGCGAGGAATGGCCCAATCGGTTTGGCGTCTAAGGTCTTTAAGAATGAAGACTTTGGTTATTACAAAGTCAACATCGAACGTCCGGACCGTCGTAAAGCACAGTTTAGCCTAGCGCGTTTACAGCCATTACGTTTTGATAAATCTTTGCTTGAACCAATGGAATATATGTTTGCTGAATATGGTGATGCGCTGTACCAAGCAGGTAAGCTCAAAGAAGTAGAAAAAGACGTTGTAGATTGGTGTGAGAAGCAAGAGATTAGCTTAAATACCAAGGCAAAAGTGAAGCTGTTTGATATTAAGCATTGGATATCGCTTAAGACCTTGTTTGAGTCTGCTCAAGCAATTATGGCGCAAGTGGGTGAAGCTGAATCCAATGACTTTAATGTGTTTAAAGATAACGTGGATAAAGCCATTAAAGCCCTTGGTCTAAAGCTGTCTGCTTCTGAAAAGAATAGCATTTTAAATGCGGTCAGTTGGTATGACGAAACGGCTGTGAAAGTTCTGAAAAAAGTGGTGAAACTGAATGGCGAGAAGTTAGCTGAGCTACTTGAATATTTAGGCTGTGAAGAGGCTGATTTAGCTGACTTTGGTTATTTTGCAACAGGCAAAAAAGGTGAATACATCACTTATGAAAGCAATGCTGATATTCGTGACAGTGAGTCTGTGCCGTTAAATCAGCGTATTCCCCAATACTTTTTAGATGAAGTAAAACCGCATGTTGATGAGGCATGGATTAATTTGGATTCTGTGAAAATTGGTTATGAGATCAGTTTTAATAAGTATTTCTACCAACATAAGCCGTTGCGTTCGCTTGAAGATGTGGCTCAGGATATTTTAAATCTTGAAAAACAAGCAGATGGTTTAATTGCGCAGATTTTGGGTCTTTAAGGAGAAGCGTGATGTTCGATAAATATGATGCTTATAAAGATTCCAGTGTCCAGTGGATTGGTCAAATTCCAAGTGGTTGGCCTATAGAAAAAGCTAAATGGATTTTTTCAAGAGCTGAGAGACCTGTACGTAAGGAAGATAAAATTGTTACTTGCTTCAGAGATGGAGAGGTAACTTTACGCTCAAATAGACGTACAGAGGGATTTACAAATGCTTTAAAAGAACATGGATATCAAGGTATCCGTAAGGGTGACTTAGTTATTCATGCCATGGATGCTTTTGCAGGAGCAATAGGGGTTTCTGATTCAGATGGAAAATCTACGCCTGTTTATTCAGCTTGCATTCCTCGAATTAAAAATAGAGTAAATGTCTATTATTACTCCTATTATCTTAGAAACTTAGCTTTAGCAGGTTTTATTGAATCATTGGCTAAAGGAATTCGTGAGCGTTCTACAGATTTTAGATTTTCTGATTTTGCAGAACTTCTATTACCTTTTCCTGCTTTGGAAGATCAAAATCAGATTGTCGAGTTTTTAAATCAAAAAACATCTGAAATCGACCAAGCGATTGCCATTAAAGAACAGCAAATTGCTTTACTCAATGAACGTAAGCAAATTGTGATTCAAAAAGCCGTAAGCCAAGGTTTAAATCCAAATGTTGCGATGAAAGATTCGGGTGTGGAGTGGATTGGGCAGATTCCTGCGCATTGGAAGGTTTTAAAGTTTAAAAGAGCTTGTCAATTTATCTATGATGGTACACATGGATCATATCCACGAGTTGAACAAGGATATAGGTTGTTAAGTGTAAGGAATATTATAAATAATGAATTTGTTTTTAGAGAGGATGATAGTTGTGTTTCTCAAAAACATTTCAAAGAAATTAGTTCAAAATTTTTGATTCGTAATGATGACATTCAATTAGCAATTGTTGGTGGTACTTTAGGTAAGGCTGCAATAGTAAAGGATCTTGAGGAAGAAATTGTTACTCAACGTAGTTTGGCAACTTTAAGAACTCAACCAAGTGTATTGAATCCTAATTTTCTTTTATCATTTATTAGAAGTCCGAAATATCAGAATTTCTTATGGGCTAATGCTGGTTTTTCAGCACAACCAGGAGTGTATTTAAATACAATTCAAAATAGCTACTTATGTATGCCTTGTTCAAAAGAACAAACTTTAATAACTGAGTATATTGAAAATGAAACAAGAAAATTTAGTTATTTAATAGGAAATATTAAAGATCAAATCGAAAAGCTAAAAGAATATAAAACTACCCTGATTAATGATGCTGTTACAGGCAAAATTAAAGTGGCTTAATTCTTTATTTAGCTTTTAAAAAAAATGAATTACCAATGCATGTAAGAGGGGTAACTGTGAACAAAAATTTAAACGAATTGGCTTTAGAAAAAAATATCGAACGTGCATTGGTCGGTATCTGTAAAGAAGACCTTGCTCAAGGCATCGCTCAAACCCACTCGGGTTTGGGCTATGTTATCGGGCAAGTATCCGACTTTAATGCAGACTATGCTATTGATGAAAAAATGTTTTTTCAATTTTTAGAAAGCACCCAAAAAGATAGCTTAGATGCCTACAAAGCCTATAACAAAAACGACTGGAAACAAAAAATTCTAGGGCGTTTTGACAAGCTCATTAAAAAGCATGGCATCGCCTATATGCTAAAAAAAGGCATGGCACTCGATGAACAACATTTTCATTTTATGTACCCATGCCCATTGGCAAGCAGTAGCCAATCGGTCAAACAAAATTTTGCGTCTAATATCTTTAGCGTGACACGACAAGTTCAGTATTCACTGAAAAACCGTCGTGAAGAAATTGATATGGTTATTTTCCTCAATGGTTTGCCATTGGTGACGATGGAACTTAAAAACGCGTGGACAAACCAAACAGCACGGTATCATGGGCAAAAACAATACCGAGAAGACCGAGATGAAACGCAGCCACTGTTAAGCCCTGCACGTTGTCTGGTTCATTTTGCTGTCGATACTGATGAAGCCTACATGACCACCAAACTGGAAGGGAAAAAGACCAATTTCTTGCCATTTAACAAAGGCATAAAGTCAGGTGGCCAGGGCAATCCAGTGAATCCAAAGGGCTACAAAACAGCATACCTTTGGGAAGAGATCTTTGTTAAAGAAAGTCTGGTGAATATTGTTCAGCACTTTGTACGTTTAGATGGTACAGATAAAGATCAACTCAGCAAAAGAACCCTGTTTTTTCCACGCTATCATCAGCTTGATGTAGTACGAAAATTAATTAGCCATGTTTCAGAGCATGGCGTTGGCAAGCCTTATTTGATTCAGCACTCAGCAGGCTCTGGTAAATCAAACTCGATTACCTGGGCTGCATTTCAGTTGATTGAAGCCTACCCAGACAATGCAGCAGCGGCAGCGAGTCGTGCCATGCATCAGCCACTTTTTGATTCTGTGATTGTGGTGACAGACCGTAAGATCTTGGATAAACAAATTCGGGACAATATTAAAGACTTCTCAGAAGTGAAAAATATTATTGCCCATGCACATAACAGTGCAGAGCTGAAACGTGCCTTAGAAGCAGGTAAAAAGATCATCATTACCACCATTCAAAAATTCCGAATGATTTGGGAAAGTGTGACCGATTTAAGCCATAAAAACTTTGCCATTATTATTGATGAAGCGCATAGCTCACAGTCGGGTGAAGCGCATAACAGCATGAACCGAGCCATGGGTAATGAGGCTCTAAAAAATGCTGATGATGTTCAGGATATGCTGGTTGCAATGATGGACTCGCGTAAAAAGCGAGAGAATGTTTCTTACTTCGCATTTACGGCAACACCAAAGAACAGCACCTTAGAGAAGTTCGGTAAGCTAGATGTCATGACGGGTAAATATGAGCCATTCCATCTTTACAGTATGAAGCAGGCAATTGAAGAAGGCTTTATTCTTGATGTACTGGCGAATTACACGACCTATAAAAGCTTCTATGAAATTCAAAAATCGATTGAAGACAATCCATTATTTGAGTCAAAGAAAGCCCAGCGTATTTTAAAAGCCTATGTTGAGGCATCACAGCAATCTATTGAAGCCAAAGCCAGTATTATGCTGGAACATTTCATTGATAATGTGGTGAATAAAAAGAAATTGAAGGGTATTGCTAAAGCAATGGTCGCAACACAAAGTATTGAATCTGCGATTCGATACTATCTGTCAATCAAAAAGCTTTTAGAGCAAAAAGGCAATCCTTTCAACATTATGATCGCTTTCTCGGGCGAAAAAGAGGTTGATGGCCAAACCTATACTGAAGAATCGTTAAATGGATTTAGTGAATCTAAAACCAAAGACCATTTTGATTTAGATGAAAACCGCATCTTAGTGGTAGCGAATAAATATTTAACAGGCTTCGATCAGCCAAAGCTGACGACCATGTACATTGATAAAAAAATGACAGGTGTACAGTGTGTGCAGGCCCTATCTCGATTGAACCGAGCTGCACCGAAATATAATAAGCGCACGGAAGATCTGTTTATTTTAGACTTCTATAATGATATTGCTGACATTAAAGCAGCATTTGATGATTTCTATACCTCTACATCATTATCAAGTGCAACAGATGTGAATGTACTGAATGATGTCAAAACATCATTGGACGACAGCGGTGTATATGAGTTGCATGAGATTGTGAAATTTAATGAGCTATTCTTTAGTAGCGCTTCTGGCAGTGACTTAAGCCCTATCATTGATACAGCAGTAGAGCGTTTTGATGCAGACACATCTGTATGGGGACATGAACAGCGAGTCGATTTTAAAGTAAAGGCCAAGCAATTCGTTAAAATCTATGCGCAAGTATCGTCGATTATTCAGTTCAATAAAGTGGAATGGGAGCAACTTTATTGGTTCCTGAAATTCTTAGTTCCTAAATTGAATGTACAAGATGGACGTCTCAATGGTATTGACGATCTTCTAGAATCGGTCGATTTAAGTACCTATGCATTAAAGCGTGAGCATATCAATAAAGCCATTTCCTTAGATGCTGAAGAAACGATTGTAGATCCACAAAACCCAAATCCTCGTAATCCCAGCGAACAAAACGATGATGAAACTTTAGATACAATTATTTCAAAGTTCAATGAAAAGTGGTTTCAGGGTTGGAGTGCAACATCTAATGATCAGCGTGTCATTATTATTGACCTAGTGAAGCGTCTGCAAGAGCATCAGCACTTCACTAAAAAGTATAAAGAGAATTTAGATCCCCATACTCGTTCACTTGCTTTCAAAAAAATGCTAGATGAAATTATGGTGGTTCAGCGTAAAAATATGGTTGATCTGTATAACCTATATCGAAAAGATCCTGCTTTCCAGGATACGTTTAGCCAAACCTTGGAAAACTTGGTTGATACGGAAGAAGTTTGATTTTCTAAATTTGGTCATTGGGTATCAGTACCCAATGACCTTTTTTTGTTGGTTTTAGATATTTTGAGGGGCGTCTTAATGGCGAAATATTCAGTACATCAGCATCCAATTGATACATTACTCTCTTGGATAAAATCAGGTGAAATCGCAATTCCTGAAATCCAGCGACCTTTCGTTTGGTCGAGTAGTAAAGTGCGGGATCTAATGGATTCGCTATATAAAGGTTATCCTGTCGGCTATATCATCACATGGCGTAACCCGGATATTCGCCTTAAAGATGGAACCTTATCCGCAGGAAAAAAGGTACTTATTGATGGACAGCAACGTATTACTGCATTGACTGCTGCTGTTGTTGGGCAGTTGGTGTTAGATAAGGACTATAAAGAAATTAATATTCGAATAGCGTATAACCCAACTGCTAAAGATGATGAGCCCTTATTTGAAGTATGTAACACAGCTATCGAGCGTAATCCAATCTGGGTCAATAATATCGCCCCAATTTTAAATGGCGATATATCAATATCTCAGGCTAGGCGTGCATATATGGGATTGAATCCAGATGCAAATGAAGATTTCATTGAAGATAAGCTTGAGCAGTTAAAAGCAATCAAAAATCGTCAAATTGGTATCATTGAATTAGATTCATCTCTGGATATTGACACGGTTACTGAAATTTTTATACGAATCAATCAAAAGGGTGTAGTACTCAGTAATGCAGACTTTGTTATGTCAAAGATTGCATCAGATGAGCAATTTGGTGGAAATCGATTACGTAAAATGATTGATTACTTTTGCCATCTTTTGAAAGATGGTAGTTTTAATAAAATCATTAAACAAAATGATAAAAATTTTGCAGATACGGAGGACTATAAAAAAATTAGTTGGATAGCTGATATCAAAGATGATTTGTATCAACCTAACTATATAGATGTTTTACGTGTGGCATACACGTGCCAATTTAATCGTGGAAAATTTAGTGATCTTGTGGCGTTACTTTCTGGCCGCGATTTTGAAAATAGACGTAATATACAAAGTATTGCTGAAGAAAGTTATCACAAGTTACGTCAAGGTTTAGAAGACTTCTTCAACCAGACAAATTACCAACGTTTTCTAACGATCATCCAATCAGCGGGATTTATTGACAAAAAACTTATTAGCTCAAAGACTAGCTTGAATTTTGCTTATGCGCTTTATTTGCAGCTTAGAGCATCAAAAATGCCTGAGCCACAAATTCAAAATCTTGTAAAACGCTGGTATGTAGTTTCATTACTGACAGGGCGTTATTCTGGATCTTCAGAATCAGCGATTGAGCGTGATAGTAAACAAATCTTAGAAAAAGGTATTGAAGGGTACTTAGCTCAAATCGAGCAAGCAGATTTAGATGATGGGTTCTGGAATTACCGTTTGGTAAATGAGCTGGATTCTTCAAGTACTGTTAATAATGCATACTTGTGTTATCTAGCAGCACAATGCAAATCAAATGAGCAATGCTTCCTGTCTGGTAGTTTAACTGTACGAAGCTTAATAGAGCAAAGAGGGGATGTACATCACGTTTTTCCAAAAGACTATTTAGCTAAAAATGGGTTTAAGAAAAGTGAATATAATCAAGTAGCTAATTATGTTTATACAGAGCAAGCAATCAATATTAAACTAGGAAACGCTTCTCCAAAAGTGTATATGGAAAAAATCCAAAATGATATTAAGTTGGATAAGAATGAAATAACTTCTCTGAAAAGTATTGAAGGTTTAGACCTGAATTTACAGACTCATTGCATACCACGTAATTTAAACCAGTTAGATGCTGATCAATATACTGAATTTTTGAATGAGCGTCGTAAGCTCATGGCACAAAAAATTAAGGAATTCTATAAAGGTCTATAATTCTTATAGATGGTTACAGGCTGTGCTTCATGCACAGCCTATTCTCTTTCTGAGGTTGATGGGTAAATATGGGTAATAGATGGTGGGTAATATTGTTTTAACTTCATGTTTAAATTAAATTTTAAATATGAGTTGTTTTGTCACCATCTCAATCTTGCTCTTATCAACTTATTGACTTTTATTAAGAGAAATACAATTAAAAAAAGTCCTTAAGATATTCAGTTTGTTAGATGATGGATATTCCTAAGGTGAGTTGTGAATCCGAGAAGATGCTTTAGCTTATTTTTTAATGATCTTTATGCACCTATACAGCTGAGAAATTTCAATTATTAAAAGTTGGCGCGCAGGTTTTAATATAAGCTAATGAAATACAAAAGGCTCCGACAAACCCGGTACGATTCAAGAAAAGAAAAAACCCGCTCAATAACTTGAAGGGGCTGTTAGTGCCGGAAGAATTTCGGCTAGGAGAGAAATAATTTTTTTCAAGAAAAAAATCTGTTTAACTCTCCCAAATTAAACAGATCAATTTATAGTGTATCAATAATTATTTTCACCTAAATATAAAATCAAATTATTTCAATATGATGAAAAAATAATTTATTTTTTTGTTAAATATCAATTAACCTTTTTTACATCATGAAGACTAAATAAAGACATTAAGAAGCGGGGCATTTATATATTCATAATAGACTCTTGCGTTAGTCAAAATTTAAACAAAAAAAGGTATATTTTATAAGGTTTTAGCTAATTCAAAAAATAGGTAAAACGATACATTCACAAGAGGTCTAATGATTTTGAATAGTGTTTAAGATTCAAAATAGCTTAGTTTTCATACATGATGACACTATGAATAACAGTCTCAGTGAAATCGCTTTTCTAGAAATTTTCTCATTAAGCCCCTCAAGTTGTCTCGGTTTAAATTAACGTTGTCCCTTTCTTCTAAACTCAGATAAAAGTCTAAATATTACCCACATGAAATAACAATACAATACGATGTCATAAAAATGTCATGAAGCAGTCACAGAATACTTAATTGAATAAAATTAAATTCTTAGCCTTCTTGCAGAATTAATCATTTTTTATTTACGAAGAATTAATTAACCTCTTTCAAAGGCTTTAAAAGAATTTTTATTAGCTTCCTTCAGCGCTGCAATCTAACTTTATAAGAGCCATAAATGACTGCTTTAAATGTGCCTTCAAATTCTTCCATACATACATTAAAAACTTATATTAATCGGGACCTTTCCTTACTTGAATTTCATAAGCGAGTATTGGCACAGGCGAAAGATACTGAATATCCTTTACTTGAACGACTCAATTTTTTAATTATTTTTTCAAGTAATCTGGATGAATTTTTTCAAATACGAGTTGCCAGTTTAATGCAACAAATTGAACTTTCAGATCATGCTAGAACTCATCCAGATGACTTACTACTCTCAGATATAGTCACCACCATTTCCAAACTTGCACACGAAGCTGTCGAAGAACAGTATAAAATTCTTAATTATAATCTCTTACCACAACTGCAAGGACATGGCGTTCATTTCATTCAGTATGGTGACATCCTTGAAAAACATAAAGAATGGATTAAAAATTATTTTCATCATGAAGTTCAACCTGTGGTCACGCCTATCAGTCTAGACCCCGCACACCCTTTTCCTCGTTTAGCCAATAAAAGCTTAAATTTTATTGTCACTTTGGAAGGCAACGATGCCTTTGGACGAAAAATTAATTTAGCGATTGTTCCAGCACCACGATCATTACCTAGATTAGTGAAGTTACCTAAAAATATTTCTGGTGAGGATGAACACTACATTCTACTTTCAGCCATTATTCAGCAACATCTTCATGAATTATTTCCAGGGGTGACCACCACTGGATGTTATCAATTTCGGGTCACACGTAATGCAGATTTAACTATCTCAGAAGATGTTGAAGACTTAGCAATTGCCTTAAAAGATGAACTATCCTCACGACGCTTTGGTCGGGCTGTAAGACTTGAGGTGACTAAAAATTGCCCTGAAAATATTATTGATTATTTACTTGGACAATTTGATCTTAAGCAAGAGCAACTCTATCGTATTGATGGCCCGCTTAATCTGGCGCGCTTTATATCGAACTTTAATTTGCCTGAGTTACGTTTTCCTTCCCATGTACAAAAATTACCGAAAGTGTTGTATGGGAAAAAATCCATATTTGAGGTATTAAAAACCGAAGATGTTTTATTACATCACCCTTTTCACCCTTTTCACCCTTTTCACCCTTTTCACCCTTTTCACTCTTTTGCTCCGGTCATTAAGCTACTGAAAGAGGCAGCCCGTGATCCACATGTGTTAGCCATAAAACAAACCCTTTATCGTAGTGGTGTAGATTCTGAAATTGTGCAAGTCCTTGCTGAAGCAGCACGAAATGGTAAGGAAGTCACAGCAGTGATTGAATTACGTGCTCGCTTTGATGAGGAGTCAAATATCGAAGTTGCCAATCTATTACAAGAAGCTGGGGCGGTTGTTGTATATGGGATCGTTGGTTATAAAACCCACGCCAAAATGATTCTGATCGTGCGTCGTGAAGTAGACAAGATTAAACGTTATGTTCATTTAGGCACAGGTAACTATCATGCAATGAATGCCAAAATCTATACTGATTATGGACTACTGACCAGTGATGCTGATATTTGTGAAGATGTCCATAAAGTCTTCCAGGAGCTCACAGGCATGGGGAAAATGGTCAAATTGAAAAAACTTTTTCATGCACCATTTACTCTGCATTCTCAATTGATTGAACTCATTGGAAATGAAACTGAAAATAGCAAAGCGGGCAAAAAAGCGCAGATTATTATTAAAATCAATGCCTTAACTGAATCTCAACTAATTGATGCTCTGTATAGAGCGTCTCAAGCGGGCGTTCAAATCGATTTGATTATCCGTTCAATTTGCTGCTTACGCCCACAAGTGAAAGGACTTTCTGAAAATATTCGAGTCCGCTCAATTGTGGGACGTTTTTTAGAACATACCCGGGTTTATTATTTTTACCATCAGGGTGAAAGTAAACTTTTTTGCGCCAGTGCAGATTGGATGGGGCGTAATTTATTCTCTCGCATCGAGACCTGTTTCCCAATCGAAGATAAAAAACTTCGTAAACAAATTCTGGAAGAGGGCTTAATGAATTATCTTCAAGATAATCGGCGTGCATGGGAATTACAAGCCGATGGTACCTGGATACAATGTCAGGCTGGCAATGGACAGGCGGTCCATATTGCCCAGCAACAATTAATGAATCAAATTATTTAACGAAAAATTTCAAGTCATTGTATAAATGACAATCATTTGCAATGATTTAAACTTATTTTAACTAAACTGTAACAATACAACCCTAAAGTAAAAATCAAGTGGGAATGAGTCAATTACATGAATGATATCAGTGTTAAAAAGATCAACAAATTAATTGAACAGTTCGAAGAAGAAGGCAATAAAACACAAGCGCTTGAAATAGGTTATAAAACATATGCCATGCTTATGTCTGATCAGAAATTTGCTGATAAAGTGACAAAATCAGCAGAAAATTCTGAAGAGCGACTTTATAAATCGATAAAAATAAAACTTATTCCTGAGAAACATCATTTTAAAATAAAGTAAGAAGTACCAAACTTATAAAATACGATAAGTGACCGTCACATGACGCATAAGTTGTCATTGATAAAAAACCGCCATTATTGGTGGTTTTTTTATAGCAAAATAAATAGTTTTATATTTCAAAGTTATGTTCATCATTTAAAGAGAAATATAATTATTTAAGGGGCTGTAGTAGAAGTGACTATAACCCCAAACGGCCATCTCTTGATTTACCTTGCTCTAGACTCTGCTCAACCTTGGCATTTAGATCAATACCCATAATTAAGGGACCATGATCACAAGAGAGATATTTTGGTGTTTTTTTAGGAAGGTGGTGATAGTCCAGCCCACTAGAGGTAGCTCACTTAGAATGTAACTAGGCTACTCCAACGCTTAAATGCTCTTTTAAAATTATGTATGTCATTAATATTTAAATAGTTTGCTATTTGCTCATCACTATAATGATGTAATTCTTTTAATTGTATTGATGTGAATAATCTAGCTTGGTCTAATAGTTGCTGATAACTAGTATGATGTTTATGTAATCTTCTTTTAAAACTAGCAATACTCATTTGAAAATATTCAGCACATTCCTCAAGATTCGGTACTTGATGAATATTACGAATAAGAAAATTATAAACTTTTTGAAGAAAACTCTGTTCTAATCCTAACTGTTGTTGTACCAAATTAGCTTGTCGATAATAAGCTTGACGCATTGCACTAGTTTGATAACTCTGTTTTTGTTGGCTCTCACAAATATCGATATGCATGGCATTGACAAGGGTGTTAAACTTAATGTCATCTCCAAGATGTTCCCAAAATTGTTCGATAAATTTTGGCTCGTCACCCACAAAACTATAAGTAATATTCAATTCCTCTTGCATGCTATTCATCAAAATAGCCCTAAGGGCGGTCATAGCACTAATTGCTAAATAATTAGCATGGATCTCCTGATTATTTAACCAAAATAGAATGATCTTTTTTTCCGAATAAAATGCAACGGGAATGCACCATGGGGTTAGGAATATATGAAATTCAACATAGCGTTGTACGGCTTCTTTTATATTCTGACTGTAGGCAATTGCATTTAAGGCAGGGTGAGTTAAAGTTTCAATATAACGTTGCCCAAACAGAAATTGAACTTCCGGATGGGTAATACTCTCATGCATATTTCGTATCATTTGTATCAGTTGTTCTAAACTTACAGCATGATTCTCTGTGATCAAACTCTCAAGAAAAACGGGCGTTCCCTTTAAAATAATATTGGGATTTACACCGTATTGCTCAGCCAAATCAATCAATAATGCAGGGGCCAGATATGTGGGTAAAATCAATTGATCGTTTTGATAGCTCATACCGAAACCTTTACATTTTTTAGCTTTCGATGCTGCTGACTTTTGATTTGTTTATATAGTTTTTGAATTTCTACAGCTGGATTTTCTTGATGTACTTGACTAATGCTATAGCTGCAATCTATTTTAAATTTATGAAAATCTTCAGATGTATAAAATATTTGTGACTGAATACATTTTTGTAATTCTCTAGCCATCATTTCGACTTGTAGTTCTGTCAAATCAATTAACATCAAAATAAACTTATCTCCTGCTAAACGACAAACTAAGTCACAAGGTCTTATGTTCATACTTATCGTCTGAGCAATCATAGATAGCACTTGATTACCTGATTCAAAACCAAATTGTCTATTGATCAAAGTTAAATTCTTTAGATTGATCATCATCAGATGTATGCTTTTTTCTGAATTATTTTGCTGACTTATTTCATATTGTAATTGTTGTTTAAAGTATTGAGCATCTGCCAAGGGGGTAATTGCATCAAATAAACGATGATCCCGAAATACATGCTCTTTAGTTTGTAGCTTTTTGGACAATACCAATTGTTCTTTGTGCCAGTTAATCATAGCTGCAGTAAGTACAACAAAGCCTATCGGTGTAGTAAAAGATTCTAATAAATCATCCCAAATCAGTGTTTTGGGTATTGATATAAATTCATCCAATACATCCATCCATAAAGCTAAAAATACACATACCAGACCCCAGTAAAAATAGCTCGTCACATATCCTCTCGGGCGACTTTTAAGAATGAGATAAATCCATAATAAAACGAGTATACAGGCCAGCCCCTCTCCAAGAATATCAATGACCTGAATTTCATTTTGAGTTTTGAAACTACCAAAAAAAATAAATGAAGCTAAGCAGATCAGAGCAACAGTGATAATCAATAAAAAGTGTCGTGGATAGTGTAGAAAGGGTTTTAACATAGCAGGGGTGTGGTTATTGTTTTGATAAAGCTAATCAGCATTCTATGACAGTTTCATTGCAAATATATTTTCTTCCACTTTTCAAATTAGCTCACTATAAATATCAAAAATCTACTTAACTCCCTTTTAATTCTATAATTCACATTCACTTAGTTCAGTCTACTTGAGCAATGAAAGATATAGTCCCATCAAATTAGCTCAAAATGATCTAAAAAGTTAATTCTCTGATTTTTAGATTTTTTTCCTGTCATCATTCAGTCATTATGCATATTTAAGGTGCTCAACAAACAGCCGTTGCGCTATTTGGGGAAATAACAAATGAGCACTCATCGCAGTAAGAAAAAAACACCTTTCACTTTTAAAGTCACTACCTTAGTTTTATGTATAACAGCTATTGGTCAAAGTATGGCTGCAGAAACAAAAACTGAATATGTTCGTGTTGTAGGTCAAGCAGCAAGTATTAATGAAGCCTTGAAAGAACAACGAAAATCAAACTCTATAGCTAGTGTAGTACATGCCGATGCTATTGCGAAGCTGCCAGATGACAACGCTGCTGAAGCACTACAACGTATTCCTGGTGTTTCTACAGAACGTGACCAAGGTGAAGGTCGTTTTGTGACTGTGCGAGGTTTAGGAGCTGATCTGAATACCGTCACTATTAACGGCACCTTAGTCCCAGCACCAGAAGCAGGACGTCGTGGAGTTGCGCTAGATGTATTGCCAGCAGAACTTGTACAGTCATTAACTGTTGTTAAAACTTTGACCCCAGATATGGATGCAAATTCACTTGGTGGAACAATTGAGGTAGAGAGTTTATCTGCTTTTGATCATGACGGTCTGTTCTATACTGCTGCGGTTGAAGGTGGTTATGATGATAAACGTGAAGAGTATAGTCCTAAAGTTTCAGGCGCGGTCAGTCAAAAGTTTAGTCTAGGTTCGGGTACTGACAATCTTGGTATTGCGGCAGCACTAAGTTGGCAAGAGCGCACTTTTGGCTCAGATAACGTTGAAACAGGTGGAGCATGGGACGATCACCTGTTAGAAGAAACTGAACTGCGTCAATATGATATTGAACGTGAGAGACTTGGTGCCGGACTAAATTTTGACTATCGTCCAAATAAGAACAGTGAATACTATTTACGGACATTGTATAGCCGCTTTAAAGACAATGAAACGCGTCAAGGTATGGGTGTTGAGTTTTCAGACCCATTGGCAATGCATACTCCAAGTGATGCAGAGGTAGTTCGCAGTTTAAAAGAACGTGAGGAAACTCAGGAAATCAAATCTTTTGTACTAGGTGGCAAAAATCGTTTTGACCAATGGACACTAGAAACACAAGTGGGCTACAGTGAAGCATCAGAAAAGAATCCTGGTGGGATTGCTGAAGCAGGGTTTGCAGGTGAGTTTGAGGATGTAGAGTACACAAGTACACGTATCCCCGTGGTTAAAGGTAATGCTAGCTTGTATGATCCGGCACAGTATGAGCTTGATGAAGTAGAATGGGAAAAAAGTACTGCCAAAGATAAAGAGAAAAATGCCAAGTTTGATCTTAGCCGAGACTATTTGATCAAAGATTATGCTTCTGTTTTTAAATTTGGTGCAAAAGTCAGTCAGCGAACTAAAACGAATAATACAGATATCTGGAAAGTAGAGGATTTACAAACTTTACCTGCACATTTTGGACAAAATGGTCACTATGAACTTGCACAGTTCGGCCCAACGTTGTCTAGTGCTCCAATCCATAATCAACTGGCTCAATTGAACCTAGAAGATTGGGTTGATGATGAAGAATCCGTAATTAATGACTATAAAAGCTCCGAAGATATTCATGCGGCATATTTCATGAATACAATTGATTTTGATCGTTTACGCGTCATTGCGGGTTTACGCTATGAAGATACTGCTTTTGAAACTCAAGGCTATCGAATCCTAGATGGGGAAACCACCAATATTTCTACCAAAAATGATTATGATCATTGGTTACCAAGTTTACATTTTAAATATCAGTTAAGTGCAGATGCCATTCTAAGAGCAGCATGGACCAATACCGTGGTACGTCCGAACTTCGAACAGTCACGACCAGGTATTTACATTGATGGCGATGAAGCTGAGTTTGGTGATCCAAATCTCAAGCCACTTGAAGCCTCAAATTTTGATTTAGGTGTAGAGAAATACTTGGGTGATGCCAGCATTATTTCCATGAATGCATTTTATAAAGATATTGAGCACTTTATTTATAACTCCAATGTAGCAGGTACAGGGGACTGGGCTAATTTTGATGAGGCACTAACTTTCAAAAACGGCTCATCTGCTAAAATTTATGGTGTAGAACTGGGTTATAGCCAAAAATGGAACAACTTTATCTTTGGCTTAAATAGTACTTTCAGCCGTGCTAAAGCAGATATTGATGGCATGGTAGATGGTGAACTAATGACCAGAACCATTAACTTTCCACACCAATCCAAAGTTGTAGGCAATGCCATGATTGGTTGGGAAAATGATCTGTTCGGCCTACGTCTTGCGGCCAACTATAAATCACGTTATCTCAATGAAGTTTCGGATGTCGATGATCCTGAGAAAGATTTATATACCGATGATCAAGTATTTCTTGATTTTAGTGGACATGTGAATTTTAACAAAAATATGCAACTGTTCTTTAATGCTCAGAATCTTACTGATGAAGTGTATTACAACTATAACAGCAACCGTAATTATAACGCTCAATATGAAGAATACGGTCCAAGCTATAAAGTTGGTCTGAAATTCACACACTTCTAAGCCTTTAGCTCACCCAAAGCCAGATTGGCTTTGGGTGCTTTTTATTTCGAGAAAATTCATGACAACACTTTTTAAATTGAGCGCTTTTTGTGCAGCATTTTTGACTTTATCTGGCTGTGTATCCACTAGTCCAACTCAGCAAAAACATATCAGCAGCTCTCTGCAATCTGAGCATATCCTTTCAGAACTAGATCAGCCCGCTCTTCAAGTTGATCAAGTTTTTAAATTACCTATTAAAGTAGAGGATGCTCATTGGGTCGAGATCATAGGTTCAGATGCTCAGGTGATTACTTCTAGTAAAATTGAAGGTTTAAGCCTGTGGAATAAAGACCGTCAACGTGTACAGCATATTCCTGGTTCTTTTAGTAAAATTGATTATCGAATAATTAATAATCAGCTCATTATTCAGACTACAGATCTCTCTATACAGCAGCCTGTAATTTTTAATTTTAATATTAAAGCAGGCACCTGGGCAAAACCTACCTATCTCCCTGTACGTAAGTTTAAAACTGAAGATAATTGTCTATATCTTACTTCTGATCAGTCTCTTTATAGCTTCTTTATCGGTGAAGAAGGGGTTGGGGAGCAATGGATGATTCAGTCCAAAGATTCAGCGCAAATTACTCCTCGTTTTATCCGTAAAATGAGCTTGCCACCTAATAGTAGTTTTTGTGTCGTAGATGACCATAATGCCAAGTTCTATATTAATGAAGAAAACGTAGGAATTTGGTCTTATGAGGCAGACCCTGAAGCAGACCTCATCCGATATCCCGTTGATTTAAACGATCCACATGGCTCTATTCTTGGGAATATCAGTGGACTGAGTTTAATAGATAATGCACTAGCAGCAATAGATGAGTCAAAAGCGATCCTTTACCGCTACAGCATAAAAGGAACATCTTGGGAAAAGCTTCCGCCAGTCACTTTACAAAATGTGGATGAGGCAGAACGTATTCACCTAAAAGGTAATCAAGATCAAAAACAACTCCTGCTTGTAGACGGTGAAATCAAAATGTTGGATCTTGATTGGACCACTCAGAAACTGCCTTCTACGCAGACTGTATTAGCCCTACCAGCAGATGTCGAAACTGATTTGGTGCCTAACAGTGGAGATGCAGCAGATGATCCTGCAATCTGGATTAATCCAACAAACCCTAATCTATCACGTGTATTGGGCACAGATAAGCAGGGTGGGCTTGCAGTCTATGATTTGCAAGGTAAACAGTTGCAATACTTGAAAGTAGGACGTCTGAATAATGTTGATATTCGACCTAATTTCAAACTTGGGCAACAGAAAGTAGATCTAGCGATTGCTACTAATCGTGATCAAAACAGCTTGCATCTGTTTAGTATTCATCAAAAAACGGGACAAGTTAAGGATTTAGGAAAACTTCCTACAGACCTACAGGATATATACGGATTCTGTATGTATCAGAATCGACAAGGTGAAACCTTTGCCATTCCAAATGATAAAAATGGAACCTTTGTACAGTACAAAATTCAAAATAACGCTAAAGGTCTAACTGCACATGAGGTGCTCAGATTCAAAGTCACATCACAGCCAGAAGGTTGTGTGGTCGATGATGAAAATGATCGTATTTATGTAGGAGAAGAGGCTAAAGCTGTTTGGACCACAAAACTCAATGATCCTCAGCATATCAATCTGCAAAACGTTATTAGCGTTGGAGAACATGTAAAGGCAGATGTTGAAGGACTTGCAATCTATAAAGGGAAAGTACGCGATTATTTGGTTATTTCTAGTCAAGGAGATGATAGTTACGTTGTAGTCGATGCTAAAGCACCATATCAAATACGTGGAAAATTTAAAATTTCAGCCAATTTGAACTCAGAGATTGATGCTGTATCTGAAACAGATGGGCTGGAAGTGACTTCAGCAAATCTGGGTGGGGTCTGGAAGCAAGGTATGTTGGTTGTTCAAGATGGTCGTAAGCGGATGCCAGAAGGGAATCAGAACTATAAGTATGTAGCATGGGAAAAGATTGCTCAAGCCTTAGGCCTGGAATAACACTTTTCATCAGGTACAGTGCACCGTGCTGTACCTATATTCGAATTAAATTATGATTTTATTGAGGTTTTTATGTCAAATCCAACTACGGCACAGCTTTCAGTATGGGAACTGATTAGCCATGCCAGTTTACTTGTTCAAATGGTCATGCTGATATTATTGTGCGCATCGGTCATTAGTTGGTATGTCATTATTAAGCAGGGGATCAAACTGCGTCAGGAAGCATTAGCAAATAAAGTTTTCTTAGGGCATTTCCACCAACAACAATTTCCTCTTAGCATGGTAGAAGAATCTGAACAAAAAATGTGTGGTTTAGAACAAATCTACCAAGCTGGACTAGATGAGTTTAATGCCCTCAGAAATGCCACAACTTCGGTTTCATCAGTCGAGGTAACGGATCAAGTTGAGCGTCGTCTTTTAAGCAGTGTCACGGAACAGGAAGAAAAACTGGAAAAGCACTTGAGCTTTCTAGCGACAGTTGGTTCAGTCAGCCCATATATCGGTTTATTTGGAACTGTATGGGGCATCATGAATTCTTTTATTGGTCTATCACAACTTGAGCAAGCAACACTTTCTGCTGTAGCTCCTGGTATTGCAGAAGCTTTGATTGCTACAGCCATTGGTTTATTTGCAGCTATTCCTGCTGTGATTGCCTATAACCGCCTAAGCACACGTGCAGAAAAAATTTCTAATAGCTACTACAGTTTCGGAAATGCGTTACAAACTCGAATGCTACGTTTTTTACAAGCAGGAAATTAACAACAGATGCAGAAACGTCAGAAAAAGCGTGCGCTCAACGCAGAAATGAACGTCGTTCCTTATATCGACGTGATGTTAGTGCTGCTTGTAATTTTTATGGTCACTGCACCCATGCTCACCCAGGGGATTAAAGTGAACTTACCAAATCTAGAAGCAGAAACATTGGTCACCCCTAAAGATCAGAAAGTAATCACTATTTCTATTCAGGAAGAAGGGCAATACTACTGGAATGTTGGGGAAACTGTCGATACAAAACAAGTGACAGATCGGGCAACCAACTTGGCAGAAATGAAAGAGAAGTTATCTCCATTGTTACAGAATCCTCAGGACCTGCAAGTTTTCATTCGTGCTGACAGTACTGCCAATTATGAACTTGTTGCTCAGACGATTGGTATTTTGCAACAAAGTGGTGTTGAGCAATTAGGCTTAGTGACTGAGGAGCAAGATCAGTGAACAGTATCTCACAGATCAACTCTAGCTCTGCTGTCGCTCTATCTATCACTGCGCTACTGCATGCAACTGTGATTTACAGTTTATTGAATCAGAACTTTGATAGTCCTATCAAAGAGGTAGAGCCAAAAACTGTACAGGTTAAATTTGTACAGCTTCCCAAAACTACAGTATCTTCACCTCAAGTTGAACACGCTCAACCTGAACCAAAAGTGACTCAACCCTTAGCAACCCCTGTTCAGCCCTTACCGCCTCAACAGGCTGAACCTGTCAAAACAAATCAGACATCAAAGCCACAACATCAAAACAAACCTTCACCAAGTAACCTAGACAAAGCAGTTGTTAAAAAAACATCAACTAATGATTCAGCTTCTATAATATCTTCCACTGCTGAAGAGCCTAAAAATATTACCCCTACACCCATCCAGTCTGATGTCTCAACAAACACCGCTACACCTGTAAATAAGCCTGCAGCGACTGAAAAGGTTAAAACGCCTCCAACCTTTGATGAGAAAAACTATAAACCGATTTCAAAGCTTAAACCTGATTATCCAATGCGTGCTTTGGAAAATGAACTTGAAGGGAACTGTACTATCGAATATAGCGTGAATACCCAAGGGCACGTTATTAACCCTAAGGCCTTATCTGACTGTGATCCTGTGTTCATTCGCCCTTCACTCAATGCGGCTCGTCAGTTCAAATACCAGCCACATATTGTTAATGGTCAGGCTGTTGAAGTACCTAAAATTAGAAATACCTTTGAATATCGAATTGAATAAAGGCCACTAAATATGCTCACCTCCTTGCATTACCTGTCCTCGTTTAAACTTCTAGGAGTTTCATTCTGCACCAGTATGCTTATAGGTTGCCAAGGCATTCCTGATACACAGGTTTCTAGTCGTCAAATGTCTGTGAAAGCTCCTAAACAAGTAGTGTTCTTTATTGGTGATGGAATGGGCATCACGACATTGACTGCAGCAAGAATTTATAAGGTCGGTGAATCAGGAAGTTTAAGCATTGATCAATTGCCAGAAACAGCATTTGTCCGAACATTTTCAGAAAATGCTCAAGTCACTGATAGTGCCCCCTCTATGGGAGCCTATATGACCGGCGTAAAAATGAAAAATGAAGTCATTTCAATGCAAACAGGAACTAATGCCGTTGAACTAAAAAATGGACAGCAGCAATGTGATACAGATCCAGTAAACCGTAACAAAGCTTTTAGTGAAACCTTGCTTGAAAAGGCAATTTCCGCCCAATACGCAACAGGAATTGTGACCACAACTCGAGTGACGCATGCAACCCCTGCATCGACTTATGCTCATATCTGTCACCGTGATGCAGAAAATGAAATCGCTGCACAATTGGTACCGAGTAAGATAAAAGCAGATCGATATAGCAATTACAACACGCGTTTAAAAAATGGAATTGATGTCATTCTTGGGGGAGGGAAACGCCACTTCCTGCCAACAGAGTCTGGAGGGAAACGCCAAGATGGTCGTAATTTCTTAAAAGAACTTAAAAAACAGGGCTATCAAGTTGTTGAAAATCGTAGTCAACTGAACAGTTTAGATCCTGCAGATCAGCGCAAAATCATAGGCCTCTTCAATGACTCCCACTTAAATTACGATCTAGACCGTCAGAACAAACAGATAAATGAACCTAGCCTGAAGGAAATGACCTTAATAGCTTTACAGAAGCTTTCATCTAATACCAAGGGTTTTTTTCTGATGGTTGAAGGAGGGAGGATTGACCATGCATTGCATGATACCAATGCAAAACGAGCACTTCAGGATGTGATTGCGCTAGATGACACACTACAGGCAACCATTGATTTTCTGAAAATTAAAGATCCTCTGCTCGAAAATAGTTTAATTATCATCACTGCCGACCATGATCACACGCTCATGTTGAATGGCTATGTAGAGCGTACTGGCCCTTATCTGCCAGGACAGCAAACTAGTGTACTCGGACTTGTAAAAAACCAAAATGGATTAACACGAGACATTAATGGTAATCCCTATCCAGTCATTAGTTTTGGCAATGGGAAAAAGCGTCCAACTCTAAATCGAAATGATGATTCGGTAACTCAATTACGTGATGATGATGAATGTCGTCCTGTGATGAATACCTCATCCTATACATTTAGTTATACACCCTCCTATCAGGGATGGTGTACAGGTGCAGCTGCAGATGATTTTCAGCAGGAGGCCGTTATCCAAACTGGTTTTAAGGATTCTGAGACCCATGGTGGCACAGATGTTTTTCTAGGGGCAATAGGTCAAGGTTCAGATCAATTTTCAGGTAGTTTGGAAAATATTGACGTCTTTTATCGACTTAATCAGATTATGGGATTTGAGAAATGAAATCTAAATTCAGTATGTTGTTGATTTCATTATGTGGCTGTACATCTGTAATGGCTGATCCACCATCTAATACTCCTGCAAAAAATATTATCTTTTTTCTTGGCGATGGGATGGGACCTACGACAGTAACCGCAAGTCGGATTTACGCAGTTGGTGAGGCTGGTAAGCTTACAATAGATCGCCTAAAACATAGTGCTCGCATTAAAACTTATTCTGAAGATGCACAAACTACAGATAGTGCTCCATCTATGGGTGCCTATATGACGGGCTTAAAAAACAAAAATGATGTGATTTCCATGCCTACAGGCACTCTCGCAAAAGAACCCAAAGATTTAAAACTTGCGAATGGTCAGAGTATTCATAACGCCATTAATTTATGCCAACCTCGAATACCTGAACAAACAGTTCCATCTCTTTTAGAGTTAGCAATACAACGAGGTAAAGCGGTTGGTGTGGTGACCACTGCAGAGTTAACCCATGCAACGCCTGCGGCAACCTATGCTCATATTTGTCATCGTGATGCAAAGTTTGATATTGCAGTACAGGCAGTACCAAATGGATTGGGGTATAACCCAAAACTTAAAGAGGGGATTCATGTACTCATGGGGGGTGGTCGTAACCATTGGACACCTTACCATGCTATCAACAATCCACAGGGCCGTGCTGATCAACGACATTTAATTCAGGAAATGCAAACTCAAAAGTATCAATATGTAGAAACAGCATCCGCCCTTCAGCACGCTAATCCGAATCAAAAAATTCTGGGGCTATTCTCAGCGACGTCTCATCTGCATTATGACCTAGATCGAATCAATAAAAATATTGTGGAACAACCTAGTTTGTCAGAAATGACTTTAAAATCTATTCAAATGCTTGAAGCACAGTCTAAGGGACGTGGATGGTTTTTAATGGTGGAATCGGGACGTATTGATCATGCTTTACATGCCAATAATGCCAAACGCGCATTACATGAAACTAAAGCTTTTGATGATGCCATTCATGCAGCTATACAGCAGGTAGATCTTAGCAATACCTTAATCGTGGTCACTGCAGATCATGATCATGTCATGACTTTTAATGGTTACAATGCGCTAACAGGAAAGACTACGCCAAATCAGCCAGGTATTTTAGGTTTAAATTATCACTATCAAATAACAACACAACCAGATGCTTTAGCTAAAAAAATGGCAGATGGCAAACTACATGCTCCCTCACTTGATGTAAATGGTAATACCAACACCGTCTTAGTTTTTGGTAATGGTAAGAGGCAGAGAGAAAATATTCAGCAAAGTGTAACTGAATCTCAGGTATTTGATGATAATTACCAACAAGCTGTTGGGGTACAACTCGACCGTTCTGAAACACATGGTGGTGGAGATGTAATGTTATTTGCTGAAGGGAAAAATGCTCATTTATTCAAAGGCACTCAAGATAATATCTGGGTCTTTCAACAAATAATCAAGGCGGTAGGGTTTACTGACCATGAATAATAAATGCCAGTTCGTATTCGGTTTAGTATTGATTATTCTATGCATTCCCAAACCTTTCGCGCGCGCTGCTGAACATTTTCAAATTGATTATGAACACCTACAGCAAGGTCATGACGGCATTACACGAATTGAACGATATTCAAATCTGATGATTCGTGATCAGGGCAACATTCTTATCAAACGTTTAAACAGATTGCCTAGTGACTCTTATATTGATATAGGCAAGCATCAACATTTTGATATTTCAAATATGTCTATCTGGATAGCTAGGGAGCCTGAAACCAAGCGCTTGACCATTCAATTAGTTGACTTTGATGAAAATCAACGTATCCATCTTAATGAGATTAATCAGGAAATTTTGGGCTTTAGTAATTGTTGGGAGTGTTACTCATCTCTTTTACCTCACTCTACGACACCGAAGAACAACATAAAAAATGGGCACATTCATTTGGACTATAATAGCCAACGCGATATTGTTAAAAACTATAAAGCTACCCATCATAAAGGCTATAACTCGTTTCAAGTAAAGCCTTTACCAACTCAAGAAATGGATTGGGATAAATTGTATAAACTTAATTTAAAACAGTATGATGACTTTAGTGATTGATCTGTTCAGAAAGTATATATATTTCTATATGTTCAAAAAAATCTGCAGAATTTTTTTTGGATAGATGTTCGGGTAACTTGGGGAAAACCTATACCTTTAATTTTTTTAATAAGCTGATTTCACTGGTAAGCGTCCGCTGAATCCCATGCCTATTTTTTAATTTTGGTCGGATTTCCAGCGGTGTGGCAATAATTCTTCAATCTGGGTCACTTTATGTGTCGGCAGCCTTTTCAGAACATCACTTAAATAGGCATACGGATCCAGCCCATTCAATTTTGCTGACTGGATTAAAGTCATGATATTTGCCGCTCGCTGACCACTGCGCAGCGAACCTGCAAATAACCAGTTCTTACGCCCCAAAGCCCAAGGCCGCATTTGATTCTCGACCCAATTATTGCAAATAGGTAGATTGCCATCATCTAGATAACGGCTTAAGGCTTCCCAACGTTTTAGGCTGTAATTAATAGCTTTAGCAGTTGCAGAGCTTGAGGGTACTGCAAGTTGATGTTGTGTCAGCCATTCATAGAGTTGCTGCATAACAGCTTGACTATACTGTTGCCGGTACTTATAGCGTTGTTCTGCTGTACCGTCGGTATTTTTTCTTATTTCAGCCTCTATCGCATACAGCTTCTGAATCAAGAACAAAGCCTGTTCTGCAATCTGACTTTTCCCGGTCACATGCAACTCATGAAATTTACGTCAAAGCTGGGGTGAATGTTTTGACATATGGTAACTTTTTAACTATTTTCTTAAACTTTCTCATCCTCGCTTGGGTGGTTTTTTTGTTGGTTAAAGTTATGAATCGTTTACGGAAACAAGAAGGTGCAGTAGAGGAAACAGTAACAACGCCAGCTGATATTGAACTGCTTCGTGAAATTCGTGATGAATTGAAAAAACGTTCATCAATCTAATTATTAAGTAAAAAACAACCCACAAAGGGTCGTTTTTTGATTTCTACTGTTCTATTAAGTGGCTTTGTTACACAAACCTATTCATGACGGCTTATTCAGCAATATAATGCTCAAATGAATAAGCCCACACCTAAAATTTATCGTACAACCAATTGATCATCCTACAATCGCGCTTTGATCAATCGTGGTAAATTAACAATTTGGTTTGATCCGGAAACACAATGGTATGCGCAGCCACAAGGTAAACATGGTCGCAATCAAACTCATTCCGATACAGCGATTGAATGCTGTTTAATGATCAAATCTCTATTCCATCTGTCTTTACATATGGTTAATGGCTTTGTTCAAAGTCTTATTCATCTTTGTGGCTGAGCAGCCCCGAATATCAGTGATATTCGTACTCCACCCTCTGTAGACGACAAAAGCATATTGATATTGCGATAAGCTATCAGAAAAGTCGTGATGGGTTACACTTACTCGTCGACTCTACGGGTTTAAAGGGTTTAAAATTTTTAGGTGAAGGTGAATGGAAGCGTAAAAAACATCAGCTTGAATATCGTCGCCAATGGCGTAAATTACATATTGGTATCGATGCTAAAACCCTTCAAATACGTGCTATTCAGCTCACAACCAAAAATGTAAGTGATTTACTTGATCAGATTCCACAAGAAGAACAGATTGGCTCCGTCTATACCGATTGAGCTTATTACACAAAAAATGCCGTCAAGTCATTGCAGATCGACCAAGCTCATGCAGTAATTCCTCCCAGAAAAAATGCGAAACCATGGAAAGATACAAAGATTAGCTCGCTAGAGCGAAATGAATTACTTCGAACCGTTAAATGTTTAGGCAGGGCTCTATGGAAAAAATGGTTAGGCCATCATTGCCGAAGTTTAGTCAAAACCAAGATGCATTACCTCAAATTATTGGGAGAGAAACTCAGTGCAAAGAACTTTCAAAGCCAGGTTAATGAAATTCATGCACGCGTAGCAGTGCTCAATAAGTTTACGGAATTAGGCCGGCCTCATACCCAAGTTGTCACTTAAATTTGAATGGCTTAAGGGGGATTCAGCTTTTGAATGTTTATGCAACAAAGCCTTTGTGTAGTAAGTTTCTAAATAACCCGAATCGCGGATAAGAAATTGACTTGAAAAATAAGAGGACTAGAGCTATCAGTTGAGTTACCACACCAAACTCACACCTCTAGTCCTGATGTTCAATAGTACCGAATTATTCTGCGTAATTGATGATTTTTTTCTTAAATTTGAATCAACTTATTGGGAGTTTCTCAAACAAAACCGTGGTTCCTTAAGAATCAGAACTGCTCAACTCACAATTTCAGAAATCTGCTTTATTACCATTTGGTACAAATGCTCTCATTTCAATAATTTCAAAGCCTTTTTCACCTGGTTAAAAGAAGATAAAAGCCATTTATTTAAGTACTTACCTTGCTATCAAAGGATGATTCATCTGATCAATATGCATGAATTAGCTCTACACGCTTTACATGTGGCACTGATGAAAGGCCAAGGTACACAATATTTATGGATTGATTCAACAACTCTGCCAGTTTGTAAAAATCAACGTATTCAGCGTCATAAATCATTAGTCCAAATTGCATCACGTGGTAGAAGCTCAATGGGCTGGTTTTATGGCTGTAAATTACATATTGCGATGAGTCAATTTGGTGAAATTGCCTGTTCTGCTTTATCGAATGGACATGTTGCTGACATAAAAATGGTTGAGCAATTGGTTGCTGGTATAGAAGCAAAACTTTACGGGGATCGAGGTTACATCAGCCAAGAATTAAAAATTAGATTGAAAGATCAAGGTATTGATTTGATTACTTATCATCGGAAGAATATGCAGGCTATTCAACTCTGTACATCAGATGAATATCACCTAAGACAACGCAATAAAATAGAAACATTATTCAGCTTATTGAAAGGGCAATACAATTTAGTGACGAGTAAAGCACGTAGTCTTCATGGATTTCTGAGTGGAATTTACGCCTCACTATGTGCATATCAATTAACCCATCGAAATAAGCCAAAAATTCAAATTATGAAATCATTAGCTTAAACAGGATTCGGGTTAAATAGCTCTAACCATCTTTTTTTCAATCGATTTTCTTATCTGTAATTCGGGTTAATTAAAAGTTGAGATTGGCGTGTCGTTTACAAAAAAAACTGTAAAATATATTCAAAAAACTTATAACTAATATCTGATTATAATTTTTTTGTTGTAACATATAGATATTGTAATTAATCAAACTATATTTTATGTCTATGCAAATGAAAAAAGGGTTTTATCTAGTTTTTCTAACTTCTTTCGTGGGTGGAGCATCAAGCGCAGTTAATGCCAACAGTAATCCATTATTAGAAGCACAAATGAAAGTGTTTCAGGTTGAAGAAAATAAAAAACCGTCTAAAGAGTTAAAAGCAACCGATCAAGTTAAGCCAAATAGCACTTTGGAATATCGAGTTAACTATATAAATACGTCAGCGAATTCTCTGAAAAATTTGAAATTGAATTTACCTCTTCCTGAGTATGTAACTTATACAGGGCTAAGCATGCCCAAAGATACATATGCCTCTTTAGATGGAAAAACATTTGCCAAAGCACCGCTAACGCGTATGGAAAATGGCAAAAAAGTGAATGTTCCGCTGCGTGAATACCGTGTATTGCAATGGAGTGTAAGCGAGTTGAAACCGAAGCAAAAAATTACGGTTTCTGCTCAAGTTAAAGTGAACGCTTCAGAATAATTTTTTGGTCTTAATCAGACTTTATCGTTGGACTTTTTTATGAAAAATATTTTTAAGTTAAGCACAGTCGCTGCTGCTTTAGCAGTTGCTGGCGGGGTGTCATTCAGTAGTCAGACTATGGCTGCAGTTCCATTGGCGGGTACAAATATTAGTAACGTTGCAACAGCAACGTATACAGATAATACCGGCACAGAACGTGTAGTGACTTCGAATGAAGTGAAAACATTAGTGGCGCAAATTGGCAGCTTTACTTTAGAAGCTGACCGCAGTGCACAAACCACCCCAAATGGTCAGGTCACGTTCTCACATATCTTAACAAACACGGGTAATGGTACTGATAAATTCAGTATTGGACTTAAAGATATTGATGACTCTAATACGACATTTGATTTCAGCAGTGGCGGCAAGTATGCGATTTATATTGACCGCAATAAAGACGGTATGGCGGACAGCAACGTTGCATTAACTGGCACTGATCTGATTGAGCTGGCAGCTGGCGAGTCTGTAGGCTTAGTGGTGGTTGCAACTACACCAAGTACGGCAATGCAAGGTCAGCTGGATAAATTAGAAATTACTGCAACAGCGCAAACTGCGTCACTTTATACCGTGGCTGTGAAATCAAATACTGATACTACAAGAATTACTACAGGTGCTGTACTGCAAATTACCAAAGCGGCTAATGTTAGCGTGACGCAAGTTGGCAAGGAAATTGAATATACATTAACTTTTAAAAATACTGGTAATACTACGGCCACAAATGTTGCAATTTTTGACGTATTGCCGAAAACAGTTGAATACCTTAAAGATTCAGCGCGTCTTAATGGCGGTACAACACCGCTAACTGACGATAAGGCAGATGCAGACAAGTTTGAATATGATTCAACCAAACATGCATTTTTATATAACATTGCAAGCGTAGCACCGAATACTTCAGGCAAACTAACCTTTAAGGTGAAAGTACTTGATACGACCAATGCGGGCGATATTAAAAATACCGCGTATGTTGATCCTGACGGTAAACCTCAAAATCCATCAGATCCGAACAGCCCGAAAGTTCCTGTAGATATGACGGATGTACCAACAGATCCGAATACGCCGCCGATTCCGACAGATCCAAATAACCCGACGACAGTACCATCGAACCCATCAATTGTAGTTGTTGAAGGTACTTATGACGGTTCAATTAACGATTCTAAATTAGATAGCTTTAAGGATGGTGGCTCAATAACTGTATCAGGTGCAGTTGGTGATGACAAAATCACAATTGCTGGTCAGCAAGGCGTACCGGTTGTATTTGGTAAATCTAGCACCGAAGGTGATATGGTTGTTGTGCATAACCGCGGCAATTCGACGGATACTTATAATTTAACTGTAGACAAAACAGTGATCAGTGGATTTGGCAAACTACCAGATGGCGCTATTGTTGAAATTTTAAAAGCAGATGGCAATACACCTGCAACCGATACCAATGGTGACGGTATTGTCGATACAGGTCCGATTGCGGCTGGGGATAAATTACAATTTGTTGTTCGCGTGACTTTGCCAAATGGGGAAAAAGTAGTAGCACCTGGTGTGGGTATTACTATGGTTAGCACTTCGGTCAAAAATGCGCAAAAGGACACCTTAGAACTAATAATTTCTGAACTGACAGAGAATAAAGTTGACTTGGTCAATAAGCCGACAACAGGCGGCGAAAAAGGTACAGGTGCGGGCACTCCTACTCCAGTAGATAATGCAACAACACCGCCAGCCACACCGACAACCTTCGATATCACCATCAAAAATGAAGGCAATATTCCGGACAACTATATCATTAGTGTGCCTGATGTACCTGCGGGCTGGACGGTAGAAATTTTTGAAAAAGATAGTTCTGGCAACTGTACAACAGCAAAAGTGGCGAACTCTGGCAATATTAAACCAAGTGAGTCAAAAAGTTTCTGTTTAGTGGTTACGCCACCAGCAGATACACTTGCTGGTACAAAGGAAGATATTAAAGTTGAAATTAAGTCGCCAGCTACGGGAACCAGCGATAACATTACCTTTAATGTAGGTGTGGAAGAACAGCGCCAGCTGACCTTTACCCCAGACCGTCAAGGTCAGGTCGCACCAGGCGGCACAATTGTATACAGCCATACCTTAACCAACACCGGCAACGTATTGGAAGGTGCAGGACCTTATCCGCTAAACATTGACTGGACTTCGACACTTTCAGGTGTAAATACTTCTGTTTATGTTGATATTGATGGTGATGGAAAGCAATCAGCTAACGAGTTGATTACAGGTGCGACGGAAGCTGATCGTACAGCATCATTAGCTGCTATATTGGCAACCATCAATACCACGAATACGGCAGCTGGTTTATCTCCAAAAGAATCAGTCTCTATTCTTGTCAAAGTTGAAGCGCCTGCAACAGCTTCAGCCGGCGAATCGGATACGACAGTTGTAACGTTTAAACCTGCAGCATCTTTGAAGAATCCTGCATTTAATGATGAAACAATCTATCCAAACTATAAGGCTGCTCCAACACCTTCTAATGTAAGTATTACAGACCGTACGGTGATCAACTTAGGCCAAGTGCGTTTAGTGAAAACACAAGCACTTTCTGCGAAATGTGAGAGTGTTCCAACAGCGTATGCTGAAACTAAACTAGATGCAAAACCAGGTGATTGTGTTTACTACAAAATCGTAGCAAGCAATGACGGTAATGCTGATGCAGAAAATGTGGTGATTACTGATATGGTGCCAAGCTATACCGCTTATCTCACTGGCTCAGCTGATCCTGCTGCTGCTGCACCGGCTACTGGTACGAAAGAGTTGAAGTACGCTGTTGGTACATTAACACCAGCAGCTACAGCTGAATTAAAATTTGCGGTCCAAGTTGATTCTCAATAATCCTTTATTTTTGTGCTGCCTCTTTTTAGGAAGGGGCATTTAAATTATTTTTTTTTGTTGGGTTGGGGTTATGTCAAATAAAAAAGTGATGAACATAAAGATAGATGCACTTTCAGCATCTGCTTTTGCATCTGCTTTGCTTTTTGCTCAACAGGGTCATGCTGCAATGCCGACAGCAGGTCAAATCATTCAGAATATTGCTTACGCAAGCTATGAGGTGAGTGATTTGCAGGGCGGCCAAGTGCTGCGGACTACCCAATCCAATGCCGTTAATGTTGAAGTTGCAAAATTTTATGGTTTAGAGCTATTTCCTGACCAAATGAAACAAGTTGAAGCCGGTTCGAAAGTAATTTGGCTGAACCAAGTAACGAATACAAGTAATACTGATGCATGGTTTGATTTTAAAACTGCATCTATTAATCATTTATCTAATATAAAAATTTATTTAGACGCCAATCAAGATGGCGTGTTTGATATTTCTGATACTTTAATCACTGACGGGTTGCAGCTGGCGCCTAATCAGACTGTTTACCTGTGGGTTGCGGCTGATACGTCTTTGCTAGCTCCAGATCAGGCAAAGTTAGAGCTACCGCTTAGCGCACAAATCCGTGAAGAGCCTATACAGAAGAAAACAGTAAAAGACCCTGTACAAGTTTTTACGCCGAAACTAAGAATAGAAAAAGCGGTTGATCAAACCTTAATTACTGCAAATAACCGAGAACATCGTTTAAATTATACCCTGACAGTGACGAACTCTGCTTCACTGCAGGTTACACCTGCGGAAATTACCGTAGATGGTCAAAAAGAGTCATGGGTCATTGTTGAAGACCCGTTGCCGCCGAATACTATTTTTGAAGATATTCAGACTGCAGATAATGACCCAGACGCAGTGGCTTTATACCGCACTGCGGAAGGCCAGTATTTGACTCAATTTCCTAATGATAAAACAAAAATAGGCCATGCTGTCATGGCCTATAAAAAGCCTTTTGCTGCAGGGAAAAAAAGCACGATTCAGCTTGCAGTAAAAACATCAGCTTCAGTCAGCTATACCACTTTGGTGAATGAAGCTTATGTTTTACACCGTACTGGACAAACGGATAAAAAGACCCTGTCGGATAAGGTTAAAACAGATATTGTCGGTAAACCGACTATTGACAGCACCACGGGTGACTATGCATCCAGCATTTACACAGGCAAAGTCAATGAGCCGATTTATTTAAAAACCAATGCTGCAATTTGTAATGCAAACCGTTTTGGCAAAGAACAAGTTCGTATTCAGATCCAGTCAAAATTGACTGGTGATATTGTTGTGGTTTCTGCTGTTGAAAGTGATGAAAATTCTGGACTGTTCTATTTTGAGTTGGAAACAGAAGAAAATACAGTTAAAAACTTAGCTGATCTCAAGCTGCAAACCTTGAAGCGTGATGAAGTCAACATTAGTTTAGTTGAATGCTTAGATGAACAAGGTAAGGTTACGACACCAATCAATGAGGTGTCGACTCAGGTTCTAATTGATCCATACGGTATTGTTTTTGATTCAAAAACACAAAAACCTGTGGCTGGCGCTACAGTAACCTTAGTCGATGAATACGACCAGCCGATTGGTGCAAATGTTGCGTTTACTATAGACCGTAATACTGGTGCGCTCATTTCTATGCCTGCAAAGCAGGTAACTTCAGCAACAGGTGAGTTTGTTTATCCGCTGGTAGTTCCAGGAAATTACAAACTTTTGGTAGATACCTCAACGATTCCAGACAAAGGCTACAGTTTTGTCAGTGATCAGCTGGTATACCCGATCACATCATTTAATGGGCTGGCAGTGCATTCTGACTACTCTTATGGCGGCATGTTTACTTTTGCATCCAATAGCCCTGTACCCAATATCGATATACCAATTGACCCGATGCTGAGCGAATCTGGTCTTATGGTGAAAAAAACTGCACGTGATACGGTAGTCGAATTGGGTGATTTTACTAATTATAGTATTTCAGTTACGAATAATGGCGACGTGCTGGCGCGTGATATTAAACTGCAAGATACTTTACCGCGCGGTTTTAGCTATGTGCCAAGCACAATGCGGGTTAACGGCAAACCTGCACCAGATCCAGAAGGCGGAAAAGGGCCATATTTGACTCTAGGCTTAGGCGATCTTGCTGTGAATGCTACAGCGAAAATTGAATACCGTGTTTTGGTTGGGCCAAATGCGCTGAATGGAGACGGTATTAACCGTGCTCGTGTAGTCGACCGTTCAGGTCTAAGCTCAAATGAAGCGCAGGCAAAAGTGAAAGTGCGGCCTGGAGTATTCAGTTCAGATGCCTTTGTGGTGGGTAAGGTTTATACCGACTGTAACCGCAATGGTATGCAGGATAAAGGTGAATTAGGTGTACCAGGTGTACGTCTATACATGGAAGATGGTAGCTATATCATCACAGACCGAGAAGGCAAATATGACTTCTACGGTATTTCACCGAAAACGCATGTCCTCAAATTAGACCGCACGACACTGCCGGCAGGCGTAGAATTAATTACGCAATCGAACCGTAATGCTGGTGACCCATCGAGCCGCTTTGTTGATGTTAAGCGCGGCGAGTTGCACCGTGCAGATTTTGCGATGGCAGATCAGGCGGGTACTTGTTCTACGCCATTGAATGAGGCCGTGAAACAGCGTCAAGATAAAATTAATTCAAGTAATTTGAATCTTGAAAAAGCGATTAATAAACAGCTGTCGATTGATGTGCCGTCTTATTTAGACAGCAGTACGCGTAATGAAAATACACAAGGCTGCTTAGCCAATGACAATGATCAGAATTGTCTGCTGAATAAAGATGCTGTTCAGGGCAGCAAACAGACACAGCTGGTCATTGATCCAGTCAAACCTCCTGTTTTAGTGAACTTGGAGGATTATTTAAAACGCAGTGACAACAATCAATTAGAAATATTAAATTTAAAAGAAGGGCAAGTGCTGCCTTTTGCTCAGACTTCGGTGCAAATTCAAGGTGCTGCGGGCACTCAGCTTAAAATCTTGGTGAATGGTGCTGAGGTGCATGAAAAGCAGCGCGGTAAACTAGCAATCTTGGAAGATCAGCGCAAGCAGGGCGTAGAATATGTTGGTGTTGAACTGCAGACTGGAAAAAATACTCTACAAGTACAGCAGCTAGATTTGTTTGGCACCGTACGTGAAAGCCAGAGTATCACTGTGATTGTGCCGGGTGGAGTTCATCAGCTAAAAATAAATCAGCCGAATCAGCTAGTGATGGCGAATGGCCGTGATGTACTACAAATAGCAGTGCAGCTGCAAGATAAACAAGGTGTCAAGGTTGCAACACGTACTCAGCTGACACTGGAAAGTGACTTAGGCTTGATTGACTTGCAGGATATGAATCCGAATGAGCCAGGTATTCAGACCTTTATTGACGGTGGTGAAATGATTGTGCCAATCATTTCACCAAGCATCCCGGGACGCGGCAAGCTGCGTGTCAGCAGCGGTTTGCTGAAGCAGGAAATTGATATTCAATTCCAAGCTGATTTGCGTCCGCTCATTGCCGTTGGTTTAGTTGAAGGTTCAATTAACTTCAATAATTTTGATAGTGGCAAGCTGCATAGCGTAAATCAAAATGATGGCTTTGAAGATGAATTAAATGAGATTGCTGATTGGGGTGATACATCTTTAACTGGCCGTACAGCAATGTTTATTAAAGGGAAGGTTAAAGGCGATTATCTGCTGACGCTTGCTTATGATTCGAATAAGAGTTCGAAACAGCGTTTATTTCGTGATATTCAGCCAGATGAATATTACCCAGTTTATGGCGATGCTGCCGCCAAAGGTTTTGAAGCGCAATCAACGAGCAAATTGTATGTTCGTCTAGACAAAGGTCGTTCATATGCTATGTACGGTGACTATGTAACGCGTACAGAAAAAGACGAAGGCTTGGCATTAGGTCAATATAACCGTTCATTAACGGGTGTAAAACTGGGTCATGATGGAGATAAGCTTCAGGCAGCAGCGTTTGGCGCGCAAACTAAATCACGGCAAGTGGTCACTGAAAACCGTGCGATGGGTATTACTGGCCCGTATAGCCTAGGTTCTATTTCAAATGATTTGATTTTAGAAAATAGTGAAAAAGTTGAAGTAATCACTCGTGACCGCAATAATCCGGGATTAATTATTGCTAAACAAACTTTAACGCGGTTTTCAGATTATGAAATTGATACGTATAGCAACAGCATCTATCTAAAGCAGGCAGTCGCAAGTGTCGATAAAGATTTGAACCCAAATTATATCCGCATCACTGTTGAAGCAGAAGAGATTGGTGAGGAATATGAAGTTGGCGGTTTAAGTTTCAGTTATGCAGTAAAAAGCCATTTAAAAATAGGTGGCTCTTTTGTGCAAAGTAATGATCCATTGCAGGAAGAGCAAATTGCCAGTGTGAATACTGTGCTAAAAGTGGGTCAATACGGTAAATTAATTGCTGAAATCGCGCAGTCTAAAAATACCGATGGTAACGCTGACCAAATCACGCAAATCAACAGCAGCAGTTCAGATCAGCAAAAAGGCACTGCAGGCCGTATTGAGTTTGAATATGCGCCAAGCTTTGCCAATGTCCGCGCTTATCATCAGCAGGCCGAAGATGGTTTTCAAAATGATGCTGCCACTATTAGCGCGGGACGTAAAGAAAGCGGCATTAAAGCATCTGCTCCAATTACCAACGTAGGTTTGGCGCGTGTAGAGGCTATCCGTACAGAAGATCAGGGCAATAGCGGTGTGCGTACAGGCATATCTGCAAGTTTAGAGCGTAATTTCTTTAAGGTGCTGGCGATTGAATTGGGCCTGCGCCATTACGATGAAACGGTTAATGCGGCGACTTTAGCGACTGAAAGTTTAGGTCCATATAACGGCACAACAGGCCGAATTAAATTTACTGGCAATTTGCCGTGGAAAGGCGCAACTGCATTTGCAGAATATGAGCAGGATTTATCTGACTCAGAGAAACAGGTTTTGGCATTAGGCGGCACAGTAAAGGTGCTTCCAAATACAGAATTGTATGCACGTCACGAAGTAATTTCTGCGATTGATGGCTTGTATTCTATGAATACAACGGAGGAAACGAATAGTACGATATTTGGTATTTCCAGCAATTATATGAAAGATGGTTCAGCGTTCAGTGAATACCGTGTTGGCAACGGCATGAGCAACCGTGAAGCTGAAGCAGCATTGGGCCTACGCAATCGCTGGCAAATTAAGCCGCGTGTCTATGTCAGCAGCAGCTTTGAACGTATTCAGTCATTGTCTAAAAATGAAGACAATACCAGCAATGATGCAACAGCGCTAAGCCTTGGCCTTGAATATTTAGCGAATGATATCTGGAAAGCGACCACACGTTTAGAAGGCCGCCGGGCAGACACTTCAGATACGATTATTAATACAATCGGTTATGCATATAAATTATCGGACGATGCAACAGTACTAACTAAAAACACCCTAAATTTTGTAGATAATAAAGATGCAGAACAGGGGGATCATTTACGTAACCGTTTCCAATTGGGCTATGCATGGCGTGATTTTGACCAAAACCAGTTGGATATTTTATCGAAGTTTGAATATTACTACGAAGACAATGCCACAGATTTGGAAGCAGCATTTAAGCGTGAATCTTATGTCACTTCTATACATGCCAACTACCATCCGCAACGTCAACTGACTTTATCAGGACAGTATGCTGCTAAATGGTCTGAGCTGGATGAATATGGTATTAACAGTGATGCTTTAACACAATTGATCAGCGGTCGTATGATTTATGATTTGAATGAACGCTGGGATATGAGTCTGCAATCAGGTGCATTATGGGCGAATCGAGGCGGCGGAACACGTTATTTAGTAGGTGCGGAATTGGGTTATTTGTTGGCGGCCAATCTTTGGGTATCGGCAGGCTATAACTTCTTGGGCTATCAAGACGATGAACTTGCGAATACAAGCTCTACAGGTGAAGGCGCGTATTTAAGATTTAGATTCAAGTTTGATGAGGATTTATTTGGCCGCAAAACTGCGAAGACCAATTTATCTTTAGAGCCAGAGCAAGGACGATAAACATGAAATTGCGTACATGGTTACTGGCAGGCTTATGTATGAGCCAAACTGCGGTCTATGCAGTATCTGCTGCCAATGATCCGCAAAAAGACATCGATGCTTTGAAAGCAGAATTAGTTCAATATGAAAGCCGTGATGCACTAGGCCGTTATCACGCTTATAAAGCTAAAATGTGGCTGAGCTATGCATTGAATGAATGGTCAGAAGGCAGTTTGACGCCTGCCGGCCAAGAAGCTTTGCAGCAGGCGCAGCAATTGGCCAGCAGTTTAGCAGAAGGCAAAGAGCTCTCTTTAACAACCCCTATTTTAAGTGTATCTCAGGTGATGCGCCGCGATTTATGGCAGCAAGCCGAGTTTTTAAAGCAGCAAGGCGCTATTGAACAGGCACCAGAAAGCTTGGCGCAAGCAGAGGTAATGCTGGTTTGGGCTGCGGCAGAATACTGCGAATTGGGCTGGCGCCATGCGAATGAACCTTTCCGTGCAGCAGAACAGTCTTTGTATCAAACGATTGAAGCTTCTAAAATTCAAGCTGTTAATATGCACTGGGACGCAGATGCAGCACCATCTTTGGCAGAGTTGAATGGTAAAGGCTGCAATGGTGTAAATGCAAAACTGTGGCCGTTAAATCAAAAAAATGAACAGGTACAGGCTGAAGCTGTCAAAGTACAGAATGTAGTACATTTTGCCTTAGACAGAACAGAGCTAAGTGTTGCCAGTCAATCTGTACTGAATCAATTGATTCATGTAATGAAACAGTATCCGCAGATTAATGTTCAGCTGTTGGGCTATACAGATAGCCGTGCAAGTCAAGCATACAACTTAAAACTGGCAGAGCGGCGTACACAAGCAGTACAGCAGTATTTAATGACGCAGGGCATAGACGCCAACCGTATTCGGTCAGCAGCTAAAGGCGCGCAGGAGCTGCAAACAGATGCCAATATGCAAATGGCACATGCGAAAAGCCGCCGTGTCGTGATTGAAATGAATGAAGTAGGTCAAATTAAAATTGAACCGCAGTGGCTAGATTTACAAATAGAGTCAGAGCAAAAAAAAGTGAAGGTGAACTGAAATGATGAAGCAATTTTTACCTCATGTTTTGGCATCTTCATTACTGTTGGTGGGTGCAGTTACACAGGTTTATGCGGATATTAACTTGCCAGCAGACAGCAAAAGAATTCAGCGGAGTTTTGTCAATTTAAGTTTTGAAAACTTATTACCAGGTGCTACTCCCAATACAAGTGCATGTGAAAATCGATCTGGTTCGAATTGGTCAGGTGGATATTGCTTATTTGATCAGAAATGGATTGAAGGCTGGAAAACAACGGCATCTTTTTTTTGGGGAAATATTAACTTAGGTCACCGTGAAATTGAACTTTGGAGGCAAGGTGGTTCAGCTGGTCCAGCCGCACAAAAAGGTAATTTATATGCAGAATTGAACGCGCATACTGTTTCAACACTGTATCAAAATATTTGTGTGACTAAGGATGACAGCTTTACTTGGTCACTTTGGCACATGGCCCGGAACAATGCCGTAACTGAAAAAATTTCTTTTATTATTGCAGATGAAATTGTAGACAACGGAGGCTCAGCAGCATTAACCCCTACAAATATCAATCGTTTAGAAAACTCTTCCGGAGCTACTTCATTTGGTTCAAGTACTACCAGAACATGGACAAATCATAAAAATGATACGCCTGTACAATTATCAAGCTACCTAGGCGGAGCAACCGCTAAAGTGAAAGCATTTGGTTTTCAGGGGCAAGGGGGGTCAAATACACAGGGTAACTGGTTGGATAATATTGAGGTCAAATTACGGCCTGCTATTGAATTTTCTGCAGAGAACAATACTGTTTTAGAGAATGCGACAGGAACATATCATTCTGTCGATTTTAATATTGTTGGCTTAGTCACTGGTGATTTTGACGTTGCTTTTATTATTGATAATACAGCTGTTAGCAATCCTGCTGTATACCACAATGATTATAGAATTTTTGATAACAGCAGCGGTACGCCTATAGAAATTATTCCAACAGTGACTGCTGATCCGAAAAAATTAAGTTTTAAATATAAGGTCAAGTATAATCCGAGCTTAAATTATGCTGCTGGTGTAAAAGTCACGGGTTTGGTGATACAAGTCATTAATAATAATAATAAGGAAGGCAAAAAGGTCATTCCATTTGCACTAGATAAGACGCAGACAAGCATTGCCGTTTTGGATTTGAGTGAGTGTGGTGGTGATGTTTTTGATGGTTTTCGTTATGAAATTGAAGATGATGATGTTGATTTAAGTATTACTAAAAAAATTAAGGAAACTGCGCCTGTGCCGAATGATTTGGTTTCTTATGACATGATTCTATTTAATGATAGTAAAGCACTAGCGAAGAATTCAAAACTTTTTGATACCTTAGGCGCTAACTTGGCTGCTACAGCAAATACAGAATTGACATGTAAAGTAGTAGATGAAACAGGTACTGAACTTTACAGCACCTGTGATGCATTTTTATCGGGCTTCAAAGCGGGTGATGCAAAAATAAGGGCGACTCAGCTGTTGAGCACAACTGGATTTACTATTGGTGATGTACCTGAAAATCAATATTTTAAATTTACTCTCACGAACTTGTTAGTTAGTGCTACAGACAAAGAAACAGCAGAAAATGTAAGTTTTATTACTAATGATGTAGAAGTTAAAACTGATTCATCTGAGCAGGATCTAACAAATAATAAAGCGCAAGCTAAAACTATGTATGCAGCTGTAAACGATTTATTTAACAATGATTCGGGTAAAACAGGTACAGGTTTATTTGTTATAGATAATGGTGGTCAGCCCTTGTGGACTCAGGCCTCTGTAGAAAACAAGGCGTACTTTCCGTTAAAAATTAAAAATAGCGCGAAGTTAAAGCAGGACTACCAACTGTATGCATCACGCACGGCAGTCAATAAATCACGTACTGATTCCCTTTTTTCACCTTTGGTTAAATCTACGATTCAGCCTTATACTGACCAGCTTAAAATTGAGTTTTTTGACACATCATCTGCACAATGTAAAGCCGGTTTGGGCGGTGCAAAACAGGTGACACAGCTGACTGTCGATGCAAATACTGAAGCTGAGGTGTGTGCGGTGGTAACTGCATTAGCTTCTGCACAAAATAATCATGATATTTGGTTTGCAATAGAATCGCTGCAGTCAGGTTTGGGCGATGTTATTCGTGATGCGGTTACTTCGGATCATTTAGCGCAGCGCTTGCTTGAGTTGGTCAATGACCAGACCGCGCAGATCAATGTCGGCGGCACTTATGTTTTTCCACACCGTTTAATTAACCACGGCGGTGTTGAGGAAAAGAATATTACATTTGTATTAACGCCTGTCCGTGCAGATGATTTCTTATATACCTTATTTGAAGACAGCAATAATAATGGTGTGTTAGACAGCACAGATATCATGATCAGCAATCAAAGCTTTTCTTTGCTGGAAAAAGCTGAACTGGCTTTACTGATTAAAGTTCAGGCGCCAGCTACTTCAACAAATGGCATAAGCAGTCAAGTCAAACTTGAAGCTAAACCAGACAATAATGGCCAAAGTATTATTTTGGCACCACTTGCTAATATAGACAGTGTTACTGTAGGTGCCAACCAGCTGCAAATTCATAAAACGCAGTTTAAACAGCCAAATTGTGCAGCTATGGATGTTGCTGCGGTAAAAGGTGCCAACTACTCGATAGGTAATGTGACTATAGGCGATAAAGATTGTCTAGTTTACCGTATAACAGTCACCAATACAGGTGATTCAAAGCTGACTGATGTCGCTGTGAATGATATGTATCCAGCTTATACCATTCCATGGAAATCTGACACTGTTCTGCCGATGACCAGCAGTGCTGAAGCGGTGCAGGACGACGGTTCTAAAGTTAAAACGATATTTCCATTACTTTTACCTCAAGAACAAAAGTCACTGTATTTTGGTATAAAAATGCAATGATTTGGTCATGATTAGAGGCTTTGTTGCACAAAGATTTAAAAAGTAGAACTTCCCTAAGCGACTTAAATTTAAGTGGTAACTTGGGTATGAGGCCGGCCTAATATCGTAAATTTATTTAAGACTGCCACGCGTGCATGAATTTCATTAGCCTGGCTTTGAAAGTTCTTTGCACTGAGTTTCTCTCCCAATAATTTGATGCAATGCATCTTGGTTTCAACCAAACTGCGACGGTGATAGCCTTACCATTTTTTCCATAGTGTCCTGCCTAAACGCTTAACTGTTCGAAGTAATTCATTTCGTTCTAGCGAGCTACTCTTTGTATCTTTCCATGGTTTCGCATTTTTTCTAGGTGGAATCACCGCATGCCCTTGCCGATCTGCAATGACCTGACGGCATTGCTTGGTGTCATAAGCTCCATCGGTATAAA
>NZ_JAMXXS010000027.1:0-39009 GCF_024129595.1 Acinetobacter lwoffii
AGCTGTTAAAGTTGTTTTACCATGGTCAACGTGACCAATTGTGCCCACGTTAACGTGTGGCTTATTACGTTCAAACTTAGCCTTAGCCATGAGATCTTCCTTTTTAAACTACTCATGCAGGATCACTGCATGAGCACTTGGGTTTAACTATGAATTAGTTTGGGCTTATAGTAATCGAAAGATTACTCGTCGTCACCTTTTTTACCGCCAGATTGGAACTTAGAAATGATGCCTTCAGCCACGTTACGTGGAGTTTCAGCATATTTAGCAAATTCCATAGAGTAAGTCGCACGACCTTGAGACATAGAACGCATATGAGTTGCGTAACCAAACATCTCAGCCAATGGAACTTCAGCACGAATGGCTTTAGTACCACCAGGAAGATCGTCCATACCCTGAACCATACCACGACGACGGTTTAAGTCACCCATGATATCGCCCATGTAGTCTTCTGGAGTTTCTACTTCAACTTTCATGATCGGTTCAAGAAGGATAGGATCCGCTTTCATGAAACCATCACGGAAGGCATAAGAACCCGCCATTTTGAACGACAATTCGTCAGAGTCGACGTCATGGTAAGAACCGTCGAACAATGTCGCCTTAATGCCAACTACTGGGTAGCCAGCCAAAACGCCATTCTTCATACGTTCTTGAATACCTTTGTCAACCGCGCCGAAGAATTCTTTAGGTACAACACCACCTACAACTTCTTCAACGAATTCGTAATCTTTTTCAGATTCAGGATCCATGGGTTCTAAACGTACGTATACGTGACCGAATTTACCTTTACCACCTGTTTGACGTACGAATTTACCTTCTTGCTCAACAGACTTTTTGATCGTTTCACGGTAAGAAACCATTGGCTTACCAATGTTCGCTTCAACACCGAATTCACGCTTCATACGGTCAACAATGATGTCAAGGTGAAGCTCACCCATACCAGCAATAATCGTTTGACCAGATTCTTCGTCTGTACGAACGCGGAATGATGGATCTTCTTTCGCCAAGCGGCCTAAAGCAACTGACATTTTTTCTTGGTCAGCTTTAGTTTTAGGTTCAACTGCAAGTGCAATTACTGGCTCTGGGAATTCCATACGCTCTAGTGTAATTACGTGGTTTTCATCACATAATGTATCACCAGTAGTCGTGTCTTTAAGACCTACACATGCCGCGATGTCGCCCGCACGAATTTCTTCGATGTCATGACGGTCATTTGCGTGCATCTGTACGATACGGCCAACACGCTCACGCTTCATTTTTACTGGGTTATAACACGGGCTACCCGCTTTAAGAACACCAGAATAAACACGTACGAACGTTAAGTTACCAACGAATTTGTCGTTCATGATTTTGAACGCTAACGCAGCAAACGGTGCTTCGTCAGATGCTTCACGAGAACCTTCAGTCTCAGCTTTGTCATCAAGGATACCCTTGATCGCTTCAACGTCAGTCGGTGCTGGCAAGAATTCAATTACTGCGTCCAACATACGTTGAACACCTTTGTTTTTGAATGCTGAACCACAAAGCATTGGTTGGATTTCGTTCGCTAATGTACGCTTACGGATACCGCCAACGATTTCTTCTTTAGTAAGCTCTTCGCCTTCTAGGTACTTGTCCATGAGTTCTTCTGATGCTTCTGCAGCAGCTTCAACCATGTTAGTACGCCATTCTTGAGCTAGCTCAAGTAATTCAGAAGGGATTTCGCCATATTCGAACTTCATACCTTGAGATGCTTCATCCCAGATAATCGCTTTCATTTCGATTAGGTCAACAACACCCTGGAAGTTTTCTTCTGCACCAATTGGAACAACGATTGGCACTGGATTACCGCCAAGACGTGTTTTAACTTGTTCAACTGCACGGAAGAAGTTCGCGCCAGTACGGTCCATTTTGTTAACGAACGCAATACGTGGAACTTTATATTTATTTGCTTGACGCCATACAGTTTCTGACTGCGGCTGAACACCACCTACAGCACAGTAAACCATGCACGCACCGTCAAGAACACGCATAGAACGCTCAACTTCGATCGTGAAGTCAACGTGTCCCGGGGTGTCAATTACGTTAATACGGTGTTGTTCGAACTGGTTGCCCATACCTTTCCAGAAGCATGTTACAGCTGCTGAGGTAATGGTAATACCGCGTTCTTGCTCTTGTTCCATCCAGTCCGTAGTTGCCGAACCTTCGTGAGTTTCACCAAGTTTATGGCTCTCACCTGTGTAGAACAAAATACGTTCAGAAGTGGTTGTCTTACCTGCGTCGATGTGCGCAGAAATACCAATGTTACGGTAACGAGAAATTGGGGTTTGACGTGCCATGATTTCTAGCATTCCTAAATTTTGTTGTTTAAAACAGGACGCTTTAAGCTGCATAGCAACTTAAAGCGCTTTGGTGACAAAACCATGACGGTCTTGTCACCCTCCTGAATAGGGCCTGTTTTATCTGCTTAGAAACGGTAGTGAGAGAATGCTTTGTTGGCTTCAGCCATACGGTGCACATCTTCACGTTTCTTAACCGCAGCGCCTTTGCCTTCAGATGCATCAAGCAACTCGCCAGCAAGACGTAAAGCCATAGTTTTTTCAGAACGCTTAGCAGCAGCATCTACTAACCAACGCATCGCTAGAGCAGTACGACGGGATGGGCGTACTTCCATAGGAACTTGGTATGTAGCACCACCAACACGGCGTGCTTTTACTTCGACCATAGGACGAACTTTTTCAAGAGTAGTCTCGAAAAATTCAACTGGGTCTACTTTAGATTTTTCTTGAACGCGGTCTAAAGCACCGTAAACGATACTTTCAGCAATAGATTTTTTACCATCTTGCATTACGTGGTTCATGAATTTAGCGATTGTTTGGCTGCTGAACTTAGGATCCGGAAGGATTTCACGAGCAGCGACTACGCGACGTCTTGGCATTTTAAACTACCTATAAAGATGACACTTCAGGTTTATCCAGCATGAGTACAAAGTGTCATGTACTACTCGCTGGCCTTACTATACGTCGCTTGGAATTTTCACAAAATTAATGCAGAAATCAGACAAGCGAGACGATAAAGGATTGCGGTTCTACGTTCTTAAAATTTAATTCTTAATGAATTATTTCTTAGGACGTTTAGTACCGTATTTAGAACGAGACTGGTTACGATCTTTAACACCAGCACAGTCTAAAGAACCACGAACGGTATGGTAACGTACACCTGGTAAGTCTTTAACACGACCACCACGGATAAGAACAACACTGTGCTCTTGTAGGTTATGGCCTTCACCACCGATGTAGCTAGAAACTTCGAAACCTGAAGTTAAGCGAACACGGCAAACTTTACGCATTGCTGAGTTAGGTTTTTTAGGTGTAGTTGTGTAAACACGTGTACAAACACCACGGCGCTGTGGACAAGCCTTCAACGCAGGAACTTTAGATTTTTCAACTAAAGTCGTACGACCCTTGCGGATCAACTGATTTGTTGTTGCCATTTGGCAATTCTCCCGTTAATAAAAAGCCCCAAAAAACTACTACTTTTTGAGGGCATGCAATTGTAATTCAAGATGCAAAATTGGTCAACCTACTCAAGCCAAGCAAATGCCGTTTCTCACGACATTTGCTTGCTTTTATTTACCTTCAAAATTCGCTTATTTTTTTGAATTTTTACCGGCTTTTTTGCTCACGTCTTGAGCTTCAGATTCAGTTTCCGAATTTTCTTGATCCTCTGCACCCTGCTGTGAAGTCTCTGTAGCAGCTTCTGCCTCGTCAGCAGCTTCTGGATGCAGTTCAGCTTCGATTTCCGGGTCAAATGAAGTTTTGGTTAAAGCCGGTTGTTGCGACTGCTTGTCTGCCGCGGGTTCAACCAACTCATCGTTGAGCGCCTCCAGCCCTTCACTCACTTTTTCATCTTTCTTCACTTCTGCTTCTTCAGAGCTTAGATCATTCTGCTCTTTTTTGACCAGCTTGACTTGGGTAATCGTGTTATTGCCTTCAATCGCAATATCTTTATCCATGATCAGATTATCTTTCGCAGGCTCAACTTCGTGAGAGGCACCATTTAAGAGTTTCGGAGTTGCCTGTTGCAACAAACTAACTGCTTTTTCATAAGCAGCATAAGGAGACAATTGCGAATCCTGATGCTGAATCAGGTATTGGCGTGCATGCGAGAATGCTTCCTGAGCTTTCTGATTTACATCCTCGACAAAACGATGACTATATACAGCACCAATACCAGCACTCGCCAGAGGCGTCAGTTTGGTTAATCGCTCCAGAATCGAAATTTTTGGCAGATGATTTATCCATTCCCATTTAGCCTCTCCCTCATGACGACTTAACCATTGCTTGATAGCGCTCATATCATTATCAGAACCTAACATAGCTTGTAGCTGGGAGATATCATGAGTTTTAAGCGTATTACTTAAAGCTTTTAAACCCAATAACAAGGTCTGTTTTTCCGCAATCAGGCTCAGGTCAATCTGTCTAAAGATATGCTGGACGATTTCCTGATCATCTTCTTTGCTCAGGTCAAAACCATAAGAGCGACCGACTTGATAAATGGTACGCAACGCCATCAGTAAAGAAGCGGGAATATCAATCGCGGTGCCAAGCATTCCTGAAGCACCACTCACTGCACCCTGCACCGTTGCAATCCATTTGTTTTGTTCACCCAAAGCCTGTGAAATTCGCTTGGATCGATCGACGTCCTGAGTCAATTCCTCTAAATCTTTCGCTCCCGCTTCATTAAGAATGGCATCGACCGAACTGGTTTGATTACTGAATTGATTCAGACGATCATAAAAATAGTTAGACACTTTTTCGGTTAAGTCTGGAGAAACAAAATGCGCGACATTATTCACGGTATTAAAACGGCGTCCGAGGAGTTGACGAGACACATTTGGAAGATGCTCGCGAAGCATTTGCTGAGGATTGTCATATTTTTTAGCTGAAAAAGCGCTTTTCGTCTTCGCCGAACCGTCAATCACCTGATCGGAGTTAGAAGGCTTCAGTGCTTTAGTCACCGAATCCGGCGCCACATGATTCAATAAATCCAATCCGGTTGAACTGAACTTTTTCGCCACTCCAAAGGCATTCGAAATCAGACCATTAGATTGTTTATTATTAGCATTTACCATTTTTTACCTCAGCATTCATGTGCTTGTATTTGGTATAAATACTAGGTGTAGTCAGCGTTTATCTCAACTTTATTCTGTTTCATTTAGTAAAACCCGTACACGCCGACTCACAAACTCAACCGACTGTCACACGGCATAACATTTGCCATAAGATTTCAAAAGTCTTTCTGCTATCATGTTCCCCATCATGAAATAAGGCTAAGCGCTGGATTGGGCGATTTTAAAACCCAGATATCTGCCGCTGAGCATAGAGCAAACTATAAGGATCTGTAGATGAAACGTGTTGTCATCACTGGCATGGGTATTAACTCATGTATTGGTAATACATTAGAGGATGTAAACCATTCTTTACAAAACGGGATTTCAGGAACACGTTTTAATCCGACTTATGCTGAACTCAATTTCAAAAGTCATGTCAGTGCTGCAGCCGAGCAGGATTTCGACGGGATCGACCGCAAACTGAAACGCTTTATGGGTGTATGTGCGATGTATGCATATAACTCAGCTCTTGCTGCGGTTGAACATGCAGGTTTAAAGGTTGAAGACCTAGCTGGCAACCCACGCTATGGTATCGCGGGTGGTTCAGGTGGCGGTTCAACTGCTTCCGTTATTGAAATGAACGAATTATTGCAAACCAAAGGTGCGCGTAAAGTCGGTCCTTTCTTTGTACCACGTAATATGACCAACACCATTACGGCTAACGTTGGCGTTGCATTCAAATTACAAGGCGTGGCACATACCATTACCAGCGCATGTGCAACCTCTGCGGATGCCATTGGTTATGCCTACAACCTGATTCAACTCGGTAAACAAGATTTAATGCTGGCAGGTGGCGGTGAAGAAGATCACTGGTCACAAAGTTTATTGTTTGATGCCATGGGTGCACTTTGCTCTAAATACAATGACAGCCCTGAAACAGCATCACGCCCTTATTCTGCAGACCGTGACGGTTTCGTGATTGCCGGTGGTGGCGGTTTTGTGATCCTTGAGTCTTTGGAACATGCTCAAGCGCGTGGTGCCAACATTCTTGCCGAAGTCGTAGGCTATGCAGCCAATTCGGATGGTGCCGACATGGTTGCACCATCTGGTGAAGGTGCAACGCGTTGCGTACTGATGGCTTTAGAAGAAGCAAAACAACACGGTGTCGATAAAATTGACTATGTAAATACGCATGGTACTTCTACTCCAGCGGGTGACATCACAGAACTTAAAGCGATGGAACGTGCTTTTGGTGAAGGTCAGGTTCCTCCACTCAGCTCAACCAAGTCAATGACAGGTCACAGTCTGGGTGCTGCTGGTGTTCAGGAAGCGATTTATTCAGTTCTGATGATGCAAAATGACTTTATTGCTCCAAACATCAACGTGACCGAGCTGGATGAAGGCGCAAAACCGTTTGATATCGTGCTTGAAAAACGTGACGCAAAATTGAATACTGTGATGAGTAACAGTTTCGGTTTCGGCGGCGTAAATGCTTGTCTCATTTTCAAAAAATGGGAAGGCTAAGCTGCCCAGTTTAGGGTGACTTGATGGATGCTCCTTCTGATGCTTTCTTGTGGGTAAAAGCATTACATATTATTGCGGTGGTTTGCTGGTTCGCGGCTTTGTTCTACTTGCCACGGTTATATGTTTATCATGCCATGAGCGAAGATGCCGTCAGTCATCAACGCTTTGAAGTCATGGAACGCAAGCTGTACCGTGGTATCATGTGGCCAGCCATGTTGGCCACCTTGATTACGGCACATTTTCTGGTCGACTGGGGTGATGCAACGCGTCACTACCATGAAGCCTTATGGTTTTACCTTAAAGTCGGCCTGGTCGGCTTATTGGTGATTTACCATCTGGTGTGTGGTTATTACCGCAAGAAGCTGATTGATAATGCACATTACAAGTCACACAAGTTTTGGCGTTATTTTAATGAGATGCCAACCCTGATCTTATTTGCCGTGGTGATTTTAGTGGTAGTTAAACCTACTTTCTAATTCACCTGCGCAATCAAAAAATCCCCGATTAGTCGGGGATTTTTTATGTCTGAATATTTAAGGATTACCACGCTGACGCATACGTGGCTTATACAGCAGACGATAGGTCACTGCCAGAATAATCAACCATAAAGGACTGATCATCAGAGCCTTTAAGGTATCGGGTTCCAGACTTAAAATAATCAAGGCGAATAACAAAAATGCTAATACCACATAAGACATCCATACTCCACCCGGCATTTTAAAGGTCGAAGCCACATGTTTTTGCGGTTGCTGCTTACGGTAACGGATGTAGCACACCATGATGATGCTCCAGATACTAATAAACAGGATCACACACAGCGAACTTGCCAGAGTAAAAGCTTCCATGGTATTTGGTACAAAATACTGAAATGCTGCCCCTAACATAATAAAAGCACAGGAGAAAAATAACCCTGTGGCTGGTACTGCCCGACTAGATAACCGCGCTAAAGCTTGAGGCGCCTGTCCATCACGTGCCAAACCAAACAACATACGACTGGTCGAGAATACACCACTGTTCATAGAGGACATCACAGATGACAATACCACCAGGTTCATGATAATGGCTGAAGTTGGAATACCGGCATACAGGAACAAACTCACAAAAGGACTTTGATCCGCAGGAATCAGATGCCACGGTGTGACCGACATGATCATCAGCAATGACAATACATAGAACAGAATGATCCGTGTAGGAATGGCGTTGACCGCTTTGGGTAAATTCTTTTCCGGATCTTTTGTTTCTGCCGCCATGGTGCCGAGCAGTTCCACCCCGACAAAGGCAAACATGGCAATCTGGAAGCCTGCCAGAAAACCGGTAAAGCCTTTGGGAAATAAACCACCATGTGCCCAGACATTACTAAAGCTGGCGACGGCGCCACTCGGTGCCTGAAAACCGCTAAACACCATATAACCACCGACAAAGATCAAACCGAGAATAGCTAAAATCTTGATCAGTGCAAACCAGAATTCAATCTCACCAAACAGTTTTACCGTCACCAGATTAATCGCAAGAATAAACAGCACACAGCCAACACTAATCATCGCCTGTCCCATCGGGGTAAAGGCCATGCCTTCGGGCAACCAGAAACTTAAGTAGTTAATAATCGCCGCGAGATCGGCAATCCCTACCAGCACCCAACCTAGCCAGTACGACCAGCCAATATAATAGCCAGCACCCGGCCCGATCAGGTCATGGGCCATATCAATAAAGGATTTGTAATGCAGATTAGACAGCAGCATTTCACCCAACGCACGCATCAGGAAGAAGAACATGCCACCAATGATCATATAAATGATCAAAATTGAAGGGCCTGCTAGGGAGATGGTTTTTCCCGATCCCATAAACAGGCCGGTACCGATACAGCCACCAATGGCGATTAACTGCAAATGTCGGTTTGAGAGTTTTCGTTGCAACTCATGCGGCGACGATTTTACGTCCTCTGTGCCCGGGGTGGTTTTCATTTTTACATCCTTTTTAATCTTTACAACAGCATCAAGCTGAATTTACAACGTTCAGTCCTCGAACGCTTATTATGACATTTTCATACTTTTTACTGCGCTGTTCAGTGAGATTTACTGCACTAAAACGACTTAAATGATTGCAGGGGAGATTTCAACATTAAAAATTAAATTAAGCTCGAGCTGCAATGACTGCAATTTCAATCAGCCAGTCCGGATTAACCAAATCTGCCTGAATCGTGGCACGTGCCGGCGTGCCATGACCTTGTAACCACTCTACCCAAAGCTGATTCACAGTTTGAAAATCATCCAGATTTTTCACGAACAGTTGTGCAGAAAGCAACTGGCTTTTATCAGTATTGGCCAATGCAAGCAATTCCTCAATTTTTGCAAAGACTTCCAGTGTTTGTCCGCGTACATCCAGATCCGTGCTATTCGGCACCTGACCCGATAGATACACGGTTTGCTGATGAATCGTCACCGCACTCATGATTTGATTGCTGTTGAGTCGCTGAATAGCTGTATTGTCCTGTGTCATGTTGATCTTCCTTGTTTGGGATATTGAAATAAAATTTAAATTAAAAATTTAAGCCTCAATCTGGAAATGAACCCGAGCGGTCACTGCACACATCAGCTCATAGCCGATGGTACCTGAACTGGCCGCCACGTCATCAATCGGCAAAACCACACCTTGGGAAGATTGGCCCCAAAGTACCACTTCACTACCTATATCTGCGTGCGGCAGCGCAGTCAGGTCTACCGCCAGCATATCCATACTGATTCGACCCAATGTCTGTGTTTTGATTGAATCGACCAGCACGGGCGTACCGGTCGCCGATAACCGTTGATAACCATCCGCATAACCACAGGCCACAATCCCGATCCGCATATCCTGTGTGGCAATAAATTTGGAACCATAGCCAATGCTCTGACCTGCCTGGATCATTTGAATGGCGATAATTTCACTGCATAAGCTCATGCTCGGTTGCAAATTCCAGTCTTGAATCGTGTGTGTTGGATAATCTGGTGAACTGCCATACAGCATGATGCCGCTACGTACGATATCGGAATGGAGGGTTTGATGATGCCGCAGAATGGCCGCACTGTTACTGAGTGAGATTTTACCCTCAAACCCCTGAATGGCCTGGCTAAAAATCAGGTTTTGATACTGAATCCCATCCTGTCCAAAACGCTGGCCATCTGCATCGGAGAAATGGGTCATATGCGTGATTGAACGGACATTATTTAGTTGATGCAGCTCCTGCCAGATCTCTGCATATTGCTGTGGCTCAAAACCCAGACGGTTCATACCGCTGTTCATTTTCAAAAACACATCAAACTGTGCATCTGGCACTATTTCGGCAAACTGTTTCAACCATTGCACTTGATGCGAGGAATGAATGGCAAAGCTCATTTCATTCTTCGCACATTCAAATAAATCCGCTAGAGCAAAAATACCTTCGAGCAATAGCAACGGCTTCTTGCATCCCAGCGCACGCAGTCGTTTACCCTCTTCAATATCCAGAAAGGCAAAACCGTCCGCACCTTGAAGTGCCGCATAGACCCGTTCAATCCCGTGCCCATAGGCATTGGCCTTGACCACGGCAAATACCTGACTATTGGGCATATATTGGCGCGCCACACTTAAATTATGCGCAAGCGCCTGTTGATGAATGATCGCAGTAATGGGACGTGGCATACATTCCTCCTTGAATATTCCGCCTCAGATGGCCTTAGGCCGCTTGGTGATAGCGCGCCAATGACAGACCTTCGGTGCTGATTTCAGGATCACGGGCCAAGACCAGATCGCTGATTAATTTTCCTGAACCACAAGCCATGGTCCAGCCCAGCGTGCCATGTCCGGTATTCAGGAACAGATTTTTAAAACGGGTTTTTCCAATAATTGGCGTACTGTCCGGGGTCATTGGACGCAGGCCTGTCCAGAAGCTGGCCTGATTCATGTCACCCCCTGGGAATAAATCACGGGTCACCATTTCCAGCGTGCCGCGACGATCTTCATTCAGACCCAGGTTAAAACCACTCAGTTCTGCCATACCACCGACGCGAATACGCTGGTCAAAACGGGTAATCGCAATTTTATAGGTTTCATCCAGCACGGTAGATTGCGGAGCGAAGGCTGAATCTAGAATAGGAATGGTCAATGAATAACCTTTCACCGGATATACCGGTAAATTCAGTTCAAGCGGTTTAAGGAAATCACGTGAATAACTACCAAAGGCCAGCACATATTTATCTGCCGTGAGCACCTGACCATTCACCAGAACACCTTTGATCTGATCACCTTCTACAATCAGTTTTTCAACGTTTTGATTGAACTTGAACTCTACACCCATCCCTTTGGCATGTTCTGCCAGGGCATTGGTAAACAGATAGCAGTCACCTGTTTCATCATTCGGTAAATGCAGACCACCCACCAGTTTGTCTTTTGCCTGTGCCAATGCTGGTTCTACACGCGCCAGCCCATCGCGGTCCAACAGTTCAAATTCAACTCCAGTTTCTTTCAGAACCTCGATATCGCGCTGAACCGCATCCAGCTGCGCATCTTTACGGAAAATCTGCAAAGTGCCTTTTGAACGGTTTTCATAAGAGATGCCAATATCACGGCGCAAATTACGCAAACAGTCACGGCTATATTCAGCCACACGCACCATCCGTTCTTTATTGACTGCATAATGCTGCGCATTACAGTTTTTCAGCATTTGTGCCATCCACTGCAATTGCCACAAGCTGCCATCGACATTAATCGCCAACGGTGCATGATGCTGAAACATCCATTTGACTGCCTTAAACGGAATACCTGGTGCAGCCCAAGGGGTCGAGTATCCTGGAGAAATCTGCCCGGCATTACCGAAGCTGGTTTCTTGCGCCGGACCTGCCTGACGATCCAGCACAGTCACGGTTGCTCCCTGCTGCGCCAGATAGTAAGCGCTTGCCACACCAATCACACCACTACCCAAAACTAATACGCGCATTAACTTAACCCTCAAACATCTTTTCAGTTTATTTCACTAGTATATTTTTGCTTTAATAGTTAAATTCACTATATTCAGACTGTATATTCAGTGAAATAAATATTTTTTCGGGCAGAATTAAAAAAAAGAGGGAAATATTGATGCGCAAATTAGACCGCATTGACCGCATGATTCTGGATATCCTGCAACGCGATGGCCGTATTGCCATTAGCGAACTTGCAGCACGCGTCAATCTATCGACCACGCCCTGTTCAGAACGGGTAAAACGGCTAGAGCGCGAAGGCATCATCATGGGCTATTACGCCCGTTTAAATCCGGAAATGCTGGAGCGCAACCTGCTGGTTTTTCTGGAAATCAAACTCTCTGCCAAATCAGGTGATGTCTTTGATCAGGTGGCACGCAATCTGACTGAGATTCCAGAAGTCCTGGAATGCCATTTAATTTCTGGTGATTTTGATTATCTGGTCAAAGCGCGTTTAAAAGAAATGAGTGCTTATCGCCGTTTACTGGGAGATTTACTAAAAAAACTACCTGCCTCTGCTTCCTCGCACAGTTATGTGGTGATGGAAGAAGTCAAAGAAAGTTTATATCTGGACCTGGGTATTTAATGAGTTTGAATTTCTAAAGCTACGGGCAAAAACAACAAAGCCCCAAACGGGGCTTTGAGATCGAACATTGATTGGAATTATTAAATCTTAAGCAGGAATGCGGAGCACCTGTCCCGGGAAAATATCATCTGCATCTTTGAGCAACGGACGGTTGGCTTCAAAAATCTTATTATACTGATTGGCATCACCATAAAATTCTTTTGAGATTTTCGACAGACTGTCACCTGATTTCACCGTGTAAAATTTACTTTCCGGTTCAGGACTGCTCACCGTAAGCTGATCATCCACTTTGGCGACATGATCAATATTACCCACGGCCAGAACAATCTTTTCACGATCGGCCTGGCTTTGCACCTGACCTCTAACCGTCGCCAGATCCGAAGCGGAATTATAACTAATGGATAAGCCAGTGATCGGAAGGCCCAGACTTTTCACATGGCCGAGTAATTTATTTGCCACTTCCTGAGCAGAAGGCTCTGCAGGTTGTGCTGCAGCTGGCGTTGTCGTTGTAGGTGCAGCCTGTGGTTCCGCAGCAGCTGTATTCTTCTTACCGATACCTTTTACAAAATCAAAAAGACCCATAGCGGACTCCATTCTTGTTGTTAATGTCACATCACTCTTATTTTTATAATGAAAACTCTATAGAGATAGTTAGTCATTGGTGACAGAAAGGTAATGGATTGTAAAACCTCCATTCATGTGAAAGGCAGACACAAAAAAACCACCTCGAGGGTGGTTTTTTTGTTCAGCAAAGCTGAAATCGGCGATTAACCTAGTTTCTTAGAAACGTAGTCAATTGCAGATTGAACAGTTGTGATTTCGTTAGAATCTTCATCAGGAATCGTGATGTCGAAATCATTTTCGAAAGACATAACAAGTTCAACTAGATCTAGAGAATCTGCACCTAAGTCATCCATGAAAGACGCTTCGTTTTTAATCTCTTCGATTTTGATACCAAGTTGTTCTGCAACTGCTTGCTTAACACGTTGTTCGATATCGCTCACAGGAATTCTCCTCATTGCTTGTGGCGTTTTTAATGCCGTTAGTTTAATTGAATCTAAAAAATTTGGAAAGTTTATACTTGAGCTTAGCTCATGTATAAGCCCCCATTTACATGCATAACTGTACCAGTAATGTAACTGGCTTTATCCGAAGCCAAGAAACTTACGGCATTTGCGATATCCTGCGGATCACCTAAACGGTTTAATGCCACCTGCTCAGTCATCTTTTTACGAATTTCTTCGCTTAGCTGCTCAGTCATTTCAGTCGCAATAAAACCTGGTGCTACCGAGTTTACGGTAATCTGACGGCTACCCATTTCTTTGGCAAGGCTACGGCTAAATGCTTCAATACCTGCTTTGGCAGCAGAATAGTTGGCCTGACCCGGGTTGGCAAAGTGTGCCACCACAGAACTGATGTTGATAATGCGGCCGAAACGCGCCTTGGTCATGCCTTTGAGTACACGCTTAGACAAACGGTAAACTGCTTTCAGGTGAATATTTAAAATATCATCCCAGTCATCTTCAGACATACGCAGCAGCAAATTGTCTTTGGTAATACCAGCATTATTGACCAACGCAAGGACTGGACCATAGTTCTGTTCAATGTCCGTTACCAGCGCATCAATCGCAGCACCATCACGTACCTCTAGTACTTTTCCAGCGCCATTTTCAGCAAACTGTGCAGATAATTTTTCCGCACCCGCTTCAGACGTTGCAGTACCTACGACAAAATAACCATCCTGAATCAACTGTTGTGCGATCGCAGCACCAATACCACGACTTGCACCTGTTACCAGAGCAACTTTACGTTCCTGTGTCATGCACTTTTCCCTTCTGCCGCCAATACGGTGTTTAATGCATCTTCCAGACGAGATTGACTGTCCAGTGGAAGTGCTTTTTGAATATTCGGCAAGCGTTTCGCCAAGTTGGTCAATACATTACCCGGACCACATTCTACGATGTACTCAACACCTTCATCTTGAAGGAATTGTAAAGTTTTAGTCCATTGTACTGACTCATAAAGTTGCGCGGTCAACGCCTGACGCAATTCATCTACACTGGTTGCCGCTTGCGCGCCCACATTTTGTAATACAGGAATGCGTGGCAGCTCAATGGCGGTTTGTTCCAATGCCGGAGCAAACTGCTCAGCCGCAGGTTTCATCAATGAACAATGCGATGGAACCGATACTGGCAATGCAATGGCTTTTGCGCCGTTTTCTTTGGCCAATGCCATCACTGCTTCAACGCGATCTTTATTACCCGCAACAACTACCTGCCCTTGGGCATTGTAGTTTGCCGCTTCAACAGAACCTTCACCTGCTGCCGTGGCCTGTGCACACAGCTCAATCACTTTGGCATCATCCAGACCCAAAATGGCAGCCATTGCACCGACACCCTGAGGTACAGCCGTCTGCATCAGTTTACCGCGCAGGTTCACCAGCTTCGCAGCATCACCTAGGCTTAAAGCACCCGATGCGACCAGTGCGCTATATTCACCCAGTGAATGGCCTGCCAGATATTTCGGTGCTACACCGCCAGATTCCAACCACACGCGCCATAAGGCAATACTTGCAGTCAGCAATACCGGCTGGGTAAATTCGGTTTGATCCAGACCTTCGCCACTTTGCGCAATCTGCCACAGATCAAAACCGACGGCTTCAGATGCTTCTGCAAATGTCTCGCGAATACTTGCAAACTGTTCTGCAAGCTCAGCCAGCATACCGGCCTTTTGTGAACCCTGACCCGGAAACACAAATGCAGTTTTTGTTGCTGGCGCTGCTTGTTCGAGTGGTGTAGCAGACATAATAAAATCCTTTCATTCAAGAGGTGTGCTTCTTCAATCCTAACAAGAAGACTGACCAATAAGACCACCTAAATCATTGTGGAGCGCAATTTAGCATGTAATTTTGCTGGCGGTAATTGCCAAATACAACAAAAAACCGATACACCTAAAAATCAAAAACAAAAAAAAGGGAGCTAAATGCTCCCATTTTTTCTACTAAGCTTGACGCTTAATACATCACCAATTATTCAGCAGATGCTTTAGCGAATAATTGACGACCACGGTAGATACCATCTTTAGATACGTGGTGACGACGGTGAGTCTCGCCAGTAGCTTGGTCTACAGTTAATGCATTCTCGGTTAAAGCGTCATGTGAACGGCGCATGTCACGGCGAGAGCGACTTTTACGGTTTTGCTGAACGGCCATGATGGCTCCTTACAAAGATCGAAAAAATGGATCAGAACAAATTCGATTGTCTTATACACAAGAGTATAACACAAAAATTAGTTAAGTTTACCCTTCAAAGCAGCCAAAACTTCAAACGGGTTGTCCCGTTTTTCTTCAGCCACTTCTTCTACGGCAGGTTGATGCTTATGTTCACAAAACTCATGTTTAGGCGACAACGGCATCAACAATAACAGTTCATCTTCTATCAGCGCGAGCAAATCAGCGGTCGCAGGTGCATCATAATCACCTTTGGTCGTTGCTTCACTTTCACCTAGGACGATGAAATCAGCATCCTCATCCAAGCGCTCTATCAGTGACTCATCATCCACAAGTGCCAAATGGAACGAAGAAACCAGTTCAATTTCTACGGTTTCCAGACAACGCTGGCATTCCATAGGAACTTTTGTTTCAACGTGACCATCTAGCCATGCAATACGATGATAGGCATCCATTGATAGCTTACAGTCTATGTTAATCAATTGATCATCAATTGATCCAACAGCTTCACGAGCGATACGAACAAAGCGGGATAAAGGCAGTTGACCTGACCATTTAAAGCCCTGTTCAGCCCATTTAAACGGCTCAATCTGTGCCGGAAAGGTATTTGCTGACATAATTAAGGCGGCAATTCTACAAATTCATCAGTACTCTGTCAAAGATTAAGATACAATTTTGTACTTATTTCGACAGACCATTTGGGTAACTCAAGTCATGCATCTGTTGCAGCCGCAAACAGAAGTGAATGTTTCATCACTCGTTAGCACAATTCCAAGCCTTGATTCTGACAGTTCAACACAACAAGTGCAACTCTCGCCATGGGCGAATTTATCGTCAGAAGCGCAGCAGGTGGACTGGCTCATCTTACACTTTAATCACTGGTTTTCCCATTTAAATGTCACTTTAGTGCGTGGCGAATTTGAACCAGAATATTTCCCTGCAAGTACAAACAGTCCTGCCCGGATCCAGTTTGCCCATGGTTTCTTTAATAGCGCTTTGCATGAAATCAGCCACTGGACCATTGCCGGAGACAAACGCCGCCTGCTGCCTGATCTGGGTTACTGGTATGCACCGGATGGCCGCACCCGCGAACAGCAGGCTTTATTTGAACAGGTCGAAATCAAGCCACAGGCGATTGAATGGATGTTTGCCCAGGCTTTTGGCCGTAAATTCCGGGTTTCTTTGGATAACCTGGCTGGCGACGGCGGTGATGGTGCCAGCTTTAAAGATAATGTCTACGCTCAAGTACAGGCTTATTTTAATGGTACAGCCAAACTTCCACGTGATGCAGCACGCTTTATCCAATGTATCTGTATCTGCATCAGAGGTGGCAAAAGTTTACAATCTGATGAATTTATACGTGAAATGCTTGATTAAATTACACAAATCTACCTTTTTTATGATTGCCAGATCTTGCCTGAGCGCCACATAATAAGCCATCAGCCCAAGCTTGGAGTAGTCTCTATGCTGCATTTACGCGTACACCCAGACAATCCGCAACCCCGCTTAATCAGTCAGGCAGTGGAACGTATCCGTGCGGGTGATGTGGTGGTCTATCCCACTGATGCGGCCTATGCGATTGGTTGCCAGATTGGGAACAAGAGTGCCATGGAGCGGATTGCGCAAATTCGTGGTTTGGGCCCAAAGCATCAATATGCGATTCTGTGCTGTGATTTATCCGATATTGCCACTTATGCCAAAGTGGACAATGCCATGTACCGTTTGCTGAAAAATAATACACCGGCCATCACGACCTTTATTTTACCTGCGACCAGTGAAGTGCCACGTCGGTTGATGCATCCTAAAAAGAAAACTATTGGTCTGCGCATTCCAAATAATCCGGTGTGTCAAATGTTACTGAAAGAACTCGGTGAACCGCTGTTGACCTCTACCCTGATTTTACCGGGTCAGACTGACCCACTCGATGATCCTTATGATATTGAAATGCAGCTGGGCAAACGCATTGATGTTTTTGTAGATAGTGGTTTAGGCACGTTGAGCACAACTTCTATTGTAGATTTATCCGGTGATCATCCAGAAGTGATTCGTCGTGGTATGGGAGATGTCAGCGCCTTTGAATAAACGACGCTTGAGAAATTCCTACAAACATTCGGGGAGTCAAAATGAATGGATTTATTTTATCTCCTGCTAAATCAGCATGAATTTTCTGCACAGGATTTAATCTATGCAGAACTGCCTTGGACACTGCAATCCAAGGCAGTCATGGTCGAAGCACATTTTCCTTCCCATCCCACTGTAAATATTGATCATACTGAGTACCAATTTTTCCTGACGTTGGCTGTAGCGAGACAGTTGTTGCAGATCTATTCAAACCAAAATGTATGCCTGGCAGAGACTTGCCAACGTATCATTGAATTTGCGACCAAGGAATACAATCATTCCTCACCATGAAAATCTAAAAAAGCATAGGGTGAGAGGTTGCAGTTCTATTCTTTTCAATTCGACAGGTATGCAATGGTTGCCAAAACCAGTTTAGGAATCTGAACTACGTTCATAATGACGAACTGCAATGAAATTTGGGCATTGCGATAGCTTCTGTTCATGGTGCATGAGTTCCTCGCCCAGCTTATTTTTCAGATACACATGAAAAATGATCTGATCATCTTCCAGTACATTCAGCATCGCCGTACGTGCTTTGGGTTCCATGACTTTAAAGGAATTGATCGACTCACAAGACATGGCTTGCATATCCAGTTTAATCCGCTCATCCAGCTGGTCGCCCTCATAAGCCATATGCCGCATGTAAAAACGAATATTGGGATATTGGTCCAGCACACTAAAATCCATTTTCATGGCCTGCATGACAGGTCGGGCCTGTTCCGCAAAAGCTGAAAATCCACCTGATTTCAGTCCTGTGCGTGCTTCATCTTCAAGCTGCATAATCTGATATTTGGGATAAGCCCAAAATCCCCCGAATGCGATCATCCCAATAACAACCAGAATAAGTGGCATGCTTTCTTCACCTTTTTATTGATTTTTGTGATTCTTGACTATTTTTCGAGAGTATAGCGGTATTTTTGACCAAAAATTATAGGGAGATATTTTATTAATACTTATTAATTTTATGTTTTTTAATGGGAAATCCGTTTAAAAATCATTCAATATCTGCCAGCTAGCTTATTTTCTCTTTTGATGAGAATCACTGTATTGATCAAGTTTTTTAAGTGAATCAACTGATATCATCTACCAGATACGCTTAATTATGAGAACCAATTTAACCTAAAAATCACCGTAGCATTTCCAGCTATGTTTTGTCATTTTTCTCGTTGCTATTTTTAAATCGTAGATAAATTCCATTATTTTTTTAAGTTTTTATGGCTTTGACGGCTTATTTAATTTATTTAAAGTTACTTTTCCAGTACAATGACAACGCTTAATCCTGTGCTTTTCTTTCGATCAGATACCGAAAATCAAGCCTTTGCATGCCTTTGAAAATTCGCGTGGCCTATAATTGTAATGACTCAAATTATCCATAACACTATGGAATCTGCTCCGCACATTCGGGTTCTGGATGAATGGCAGGATACAATTCCAGAGGATCTGTACATTCCTCCAGCGGCATTTGAAATCTTATTAGAACATTTTGAAGGCCCACTCGACTTTTTAATTTACCTGATTCAAAAAAACGGTTTTGACTTGCTACAAGTCGATATCGCGCCGATAGCAGCACAGTATTTGTCTTATATGGACGCGATGAAATCCCTGAACATCGAGCTGACGGCCGACTATATGGTGATGGCGGCCTTACTGGCAGATCTGAAATCACGTTTGCTTTTGCCGAAACCGAAAAGCCTGACTGCGATTGAACAGGATCCAAAACAAGAACTGATTGACCGTTTAGAAAATTATTTAAGAATTAAACAGGCAGCAGAACGTCTGGGCCAGATGCCGATTCTGGAACGTGACACTTTCACCACCAACGTCAGTTTGGGCGAAATCCAGCAGCCGAATGAAGGCTATTCAAGCGATTTATTGCGTGATGCCTTGCTTTGTATATTTAACCGTCCTGAACCGGTGATTCATCAGGTGCAACAGGAACCGGTACTGCTGGAAGAACGTATTGCCTATATTGAAAGTTGTATTGAAACTGGCGCAATACTCAGCTTTAAGGACTTGTTAAAACCGAGCCAAGGCCGTATGGGTATGGTGGTAACCTTTATGGCGGTGCTGGAACTGACCCGACAACAAAAAATTCAGATTATTGCTACAGGTATTGAAGCCCCGCTCGCGATTCAAGGAGCCAGTCAATGACACTCGATCAAAATACGCTGTTATCTGCAGAAGATAATCTGCACGAAGTCCTGATGCAGCTTGAAGCCATTATTTTTGCCAGTGACACTGCGGTTTCATTGGCTCGTCTGAAAGAAGCTTTTCAGGATCGCTATAGCAAACAGGAATTACGTCAGTATTTACAACAACTTTCCATGCTGATGCATGGCCGTTCGATCGAACTGATTGAAACAGCACAAGGTTATCGTTTTCAAGTACGTGCAAAATATCGTAATATTATTGCACAGACCTGGCCAGAGCGACCGGCTCGCTTGTCGCCTTCATTACTGGAGACACTTGCGGTGATTGCTTATCACCAGCCAGTGACTCGAGCGGATATTGAACAGATTCGTGGTGTTACGAATAACAGTCAAAACCTGCGTACGCTGTTTGACTGGAACTGGATTAAAGAGTCCGGATTTCGTGAACTCCCTGGAAGACCTGCGTTGTTAATGACAACGCCACAATTTTTAAATGCGTTTGGCCTGAATAGTTTGGGCCAATTGCCTCCCCTGCAGGATGCCAAGGAAGCTTTTATGGCCCTCGATGCGAATGCACCGAAGTCATAAATAGGTGAACTGTTGATAATTATTTCTAAGGTTATGCTGTCATGAGTGAAAAGTTGCAAAAGGTGCTTGCACGCGTTGGTTTGGGTTCTCGCCGTTATATGGAAGAAGTCATTGCCGCGGGTCGTGTAAGTGTCAACGGGCAAATTGCCCAAGTGGGTGAACGAATCGAACCAGGTGATGAGCTTCGCATCGATGGTCGTAAAGTTGCCTTCCAGATTGAAGACGAAATCCGTCGTCGTGTCATTATCTATTACAAGCCTGAAGGCGAGATCTGCTCACGTAGCGATCCTGAAAACCGTCCGACCGTGTTTGAACAGCTGCCTGCTATTCCGGGCGATCGCTGGGTGATGGTCGGTCGTCTGGATATTAACTCCACCGGTCTACTCTTGTTCACAAATGATGGTGAACTTGCGAATCGCTTGATGCACCCATCGAATGAAATCGAACGTGAATATGCAGTTCGTGTCATGGGTGAAGTAACGCCACAAATTCGTAACAACATGCTTAAAGGCGTGGTGCTAGACGATGGTCCGGCAAAATTCGAATCTTTCTCTGAACTGGGCGGTGACGGGATCAACCGTTGGTTCCAGGTCGTGGTGAAAGAAGGTCGTAACCGTGAAGTACGTCGTATCTTTGAATCACAAGGCCTGAAAGTCAGCCGTCTACTGCGTACCCGTTATGGTACTGTGATTTTGCCACGCGAACTGCGTACCGGTCGCTGGATTGAACTGGATAAAAACGATATCGACAACCTGACCAAAGCTGTGGAATTGAAGCCACGTCAAGGTACAGGCTTGTTTGGTATGGCGAAACGCCGTAACGAGCGTATGCAAGACAAACCGATGGCTGCGCGCCGTGGCGGTTTCTTGCGTCAGCAACGTCGTGACAGTGATGAGCAACCACAAAACAATACTGGCCGTGAGCGTCGTGATGACAATGCGTATGGTCGTCGTGACAAAGCTGAAAACCAGAACGGCACTCAGTTTGTACGTCGTGAAAACCGTCCGGATCAAGGTTTTGGTCGCCGCGAAGAGCGTGATGAAAATGCGCCGCGTCGTCCATACGGTATCAACAAAGGCTTTAAAAAGTTTTAATTAAGATAAATAAAAAAAGTCAGGCACATTGCCTGACTTTTTTATGCCTTATGCATCAGGCACTTTGTGGAATCCCTTGCGGAATGGCACCGAGTAAACGCTTGGTATATTCATGCTGTGGAGATTGATACAATTCATCTGAATTGGCGATTTCCACCAGTTCCCCATGATTCAGCACCATGATCTGATCTGAAATATATTTCACTACCGACAAATCATGTGAAATAAAGATATAGCTGAGTCCGAATTCATCCTGCAAATCTTGCAGTAAATTCAGCACCTGCGCCTGTACTGAGACATCCAGTGCCGAGACCGATTCATCACAGATCAAAATCTCAGGCTTTAAGGTCAGGCAACGTGCGATTGCAATCCGCTGACGCTGACCACCGGAAAACTCATGCGGGTAGCGATAAAAAGCCTGAGCAGGCAAGCTGACCCGTTCCAGCAAATCCAGAGCCATTTGCTTGCGTTCGGCATCATCCTGACCAATCTTGTGAATCTGCATCGGTTCCATCAGGATTTGCCCTACGGTAAAGCGTGGATTCAGAGAAGCATACGGATTCTGGAATATGATCTGGATTTTACGTTGATACTGGGTAAATTCCTGTTCCGACATGTCCAGAATGTCCCGACCCTGAAACAGTGCCTTACCGCCCGTAGCCTTTTGCAGACGCATCAGCAACAAGCCAATGGTGGTTTTACCCGAACCGGACTCCCCGACCAACCCCAAGGTCTTGCCTTTGGCCAGCTGAAAAGAAACTCCTTTTACTGCTTGAAACTCATCTTTGCCAAACAGTCCTTTACGACTATAAAAAGATTTTTGCAGATCCCGTACATCCAGAATAATTTCCTCTCCGCCCTTTAGTCCACGTGAACGTTGCGGAAGCTGAGTATTCAGACGAATATCTTCCAGCCAGGTTGAACCATCCTGTTTCATAAAATCGCTGATCATCGGCAAACGTAACGGACGTTGCGAGAGTTGCGGGCGGCAGTGCAACAAGGCTTTGGTATACATGTCCTGAGGCCGGTCCAGCACCTCCCGAACCGGACCCTGTTCACGGATTTCCCCATGGCGCATCACAATAACCTGATCGGCAATTTCACCAACCAATGCCAGATCATGGGTAATAAACAGCATCGACATCTGACGACGCTGACGTAGCGATTCCAGCAAGTCCAGAATCTGCTTTTGAATAGTCACATCCAGGGCTGTGGTCGGTTCATCTGCAATCAACAGTTTCGGTTCACAGGCAATAGCCATGGCAATCATGACCCGTTGCTGCTGTCCACCGGAAAGCTGCCCCGGATAGGCATCAATTTTAGTTTCTGGCGCAGGGATCCCCACTTCTTTGAGCAGCTCCAGGGTACGTTGCCGCGCCTGCTTTTTATTCATGCCCAAGTGTAGTTGCAGGATTTCTGCAATCTGCATGCCTACCGTAAATACCGGATTTAGCGAAGACATTGGTTCCTGAAAAATCATGGCAATGTCTTTGCCGCACCTCTGGCGCATTTCACGGGTTTTAAGCTTGAGCAGGTTTTTCCCTTCAAAGATGATCTGGCTATCTTCTGAAATACGTGCGCTTTCTGCCGGAAGCAGGCCCATAGTGGCGAGGGAAGTGACCGACTTGCCACTTCCCGATTCGCCTACCAGTGCAACTGTGGTATTGGCCGGAATCTCGAAAGAAACCCCTTTTACAGTCTCAATATATTCTTTATTTTCACCTTTAAAACTGACTCGCAGATTTTCTACGCGAAGTAGCGCAGGTGCTGTGCTTGGATTGATTTCAGACATCGTTGCGCTCCTATTTCAGTTTTGGATCTAATGCATCACGGAGTGCATCAGTAAACATCGAGAAAGCAGTTACCAATACCGCCATGGCGATTGAGGCTGCCGCCAGTTGCCACCATTTACCCAAAATCAGCTCGCTTTGTGCTTCATTTAGCATACTGCCCCATGACACTACCCCGATAGGCACACCGAAACCGAGGAAGCTCAAAATGACTTCGGACTTGATAAATGCCACCACCAGAATAGACATCTGTACCAGGGCAATATGGCTGACATTGGGAAAAATATGGACAAACATACGACGCATATTACTCACGCCAATCGCTTTGGCAGCCAGCACATATTCACGTGCCGTATGCTTCATGTATTCAGCACGAACCAAACGGAAGACCCCGGTCCAGCCAGTCAGACCTAAAATCAGGATGATTGATAAAATACCTTTCTGCTGTAACACTGCGGCAATGGCCAAAACCAGCAACAGATAGGGAATCGAGGTAAAGATATTATAGAACCAGTTTAGGACATCATCGACCCAACCACCAAAGTAACCTGCTATTGCACCCAGTGCAGTTCCAATCAGTACAGCGACAAAGGCTGCAATCAGTCCAACCAGAATCGAGGTTTCAGCCCCCTTGATAGTTTTCTGTAAAACATCCTGTCCCCATTTATCAGCGCCGAAAACCAGACTTTGCTTGAGTTCACCACTTTCATCCATCAGCTGGCCGCCGAGTTCCTGATTAATGGCCTTCATGTCTTCTGCCAGCGGATCGACCACTCCATAATAATCGATGCCTGCACCAGCACCCTGCTCAGCAGCAATTTCAGTATTCAATTCAGCAATGACATCTTTTAAGGGATCAACTGGATTGACCGGTAGAGGCACAGATTCTGTGCCCTGCTCTGTATCAGGTGCAGCCGGAACTGGCGCTGCACTGATAAAACTCGGCGGTGCATAGCTGACCGCCACTTCTTTATTCCAGTCTTTGGCAATCAGGCCGCTCATTGACAGTACCAGCAGCAGCAGATAAAACAGCACCACATACAGGGAAAACATGGCAATCCGGTCACGTTTCAAACGGCGCATGGCCAGTTGCCATAATCCTGTAGAAGCCGATTCAGGTGCTGCTTCAGCCGCTTGTTCTTTTTTAAATATCGCACTCAGCATAATTCACCTACTTCAACTGTACACGCGGATCGACCCATTTATAGATCAGATCGGCGATCAGGTTGAATATCATGGTCGCAGCAGCAACATAGACCGTAATGGCTTTAATCACAGGAAAATCGGAACGTTCTACCGCAATAATAACTTCACGGCCAATTCCCGGAATACCAAAAAAACGTTCGATCAGGAAAGCACCGATCAGCAGTGCCGGAAGTCCTGCCATCACATCGGTAATAATCGGAATCGAAGCATTGCGCAAGACATGCACGCCCATGATACGGTTTTCACCCAGGCCTTTGGCACGCGCAGTACGTACATAGTCCTGATTGACTTCATCCAGTACAAAACTACGATACAGGCGTAGTGTTGGTGCGATACTTACCACCAACATAATCAGCACAGGTAACAAGGCATATTTGAAAAGATTATCGGCAAAATTATCGCTCCAGCCCTGTACCGGGAACCAGCTCAGTTCATAGGCCAGGAAATACTGGAACACGATGATGTATACCAGAATACTGATCGACATACCGATCGTACACAGCATCATGATCATGCGATCAGTCAAAGAACCACGAACCGAAGCCACACCCAAAGCCAGAATGATAGAAATAATAGTTTGCAGAATAGTCAGTGGAATCAGAATGGTCAGTGAGGGTCCCAAACGGGTGGTGATAATCTGTGCCACCGATTCCCCGGTACTCCAGCTCACCCCATAATCAAATGTTAAAATCTGCTTGATAAAGATCCAGAGTTGTACGTAATACGGTTGATCCACACCCAGTTGCTGACGGATGTTCTCAATCTGTTCCGCATTGGCCATTTTACCGGCCAGAATATAGGCAGGGTCTCCACCTACCCAGTTAAACAGCAGGAAAATCAGCAAAATCACCCCGAGCATGGTCGGGATCATTTGCCAAAGCCGTCGAATAATATATGCCAGCATCGCTTGCCTTCCTTAATTTTTTCCAGAGATTTCATTAAAGAAAGCTTTGCTGTCCGGATCACGACCCAAGAAGTCTTTCACCATTTGCTCGCCATGCTTTTGTCCGCCTTGAGCCAGGACCGTATTACGATAATGCGCACCGACTTTCTTGTCCATGAGCTGATCACCAAAGGATGAAAGCATATCCAGGGCAATGACTTCAGACCACATATAGCTGTAGTAACCTGCCTGATAGCCGCCCATCAGATGCCCGAACTGTCCCGGGAACTGCTGACCGCTGACATAACCCAAGGCGGTCTTGCCTTCCATATCCTGCCAGAGTTTTAAAGGCTCAATGTTTTTTGCATCTTTACCATGCAAGGCCATATCATATTGGGCATATAAAGCCTGACGGGCATAATGCAGGCCTCGGCCGTAATTCTTCACATTCTTTAAGCGCTCGGTCATGGCAGCATCCACCCGAGGACATGCCGGCTCACAGTAATCTGCTACTTTTGACAAGGTTTCCAGACGACGTGCCCACTCTTCGTACATCTGTGACGGCGCTTCAACAAAGTCACGCTCTACCGAAGTACCAGATTGTTCTGTATAGCGGGTCTTCGAAAGAATCCCGTGCAAGGCATGACCCATTTCATGCACAAAGGTTTCCAGTTCATTGCTGTTCAAGCCCTTACGGTTAAAATTGGTCACCAGTACCGATACCGGACGACGCTGATTCAGGGTACTGCCGCCATAAGCTCCCCAGACAGCTGCATGCCCATATTTGCCTTCACGCGGGTATTTATCAACATATAATCCGCCAAGGAATTCGCCCGTAGCCTTGTCATGTACCGCATAATATTCCACTTCATCATGCCAGGCCTTGACTTTCACCGGCTTGAACTCAATGCCATAGAGTTCCGAAGAAATAGCGAATAACCACTTTTGCGATGCTTCTGTCGGGAAATAGTCCCGTAATTTTTCCTGGTCTACCTTGTATTTGGCCTGACGCAGTTTTTCACTCCAATAACCCTGATTCCAGCGTGTAATTTCTGCTTTCTCTAACGGAACTTTTAAAGTTTCAGCCTTGAACTGGCGTAATTGTTCTACATCCTGCTTTTCTAGAGGTGCAACTTTGGCATAAACCTCATCCAGAAAACCGTTCACTGCTTCCGGAGTTTTGGCCATACGGAATTCAAGCGCAGAATGGGCATAGCTTTCCTTGTCAAAAAGTTGTGCCATTTCATAACGCAGATCAATGGCTTTTTTCATGAATTGCAAGTTTTGTTCGGTCCCGCGACGCGTGTAAGCGGTCTGGTAGCGTTTGCGTGCTTCATCACTTTCTGCCAGCTCCATAAAAGGCTGGTATTCCGGATAATCAAAGCCGAGCAGATAATTGCCCTTTTCATTTTTCTTTAAATTTGCGATGTAACTTTCTGGCAGGCCTTTCATTTCAGCTGGAGTAAATTCAACCTTTTCAGGGTTATCCCGCACATTTTTGGAAAAGTCCTGTCCCAGTTTGGTACTTTCTTCAATAATTTCTTTCAGTCGTTTCTGTTTTTCTGCACTGAGTTGTACGCCGGTGTTCTCAAACTGCTCCAGAATATCTTCTAAAAATTTCTGATCAATCGGATCACTGGCTTTCAGTTTTTTGAACTGTCCATACAGTTTAGGATTCTGATACAGGGTGGTTTGGTATTTGCTGATTTTAAGTTCACAGTCATCGGCTGCCTGACGCAATGCAGGATCCGGATCGACATTACTGTACAGCCCTACTGCTGCACCGAAATCCCGGGCTTTGGCATGCAACTCATCCCATTCAGCCAGATAAGGCCCTGCCTTGGCTTTATTTTTAATTTTCTTATTTTCAAATATCTGGATATCTTTTTGCATGGAAGCCAGACTGGCATCACATAAAGACGGAATTTCTGCAGCCTTGAACAATTGCAGCAGCTGTACTTGGGTATCTGCCGCTACACCTTGATATCCCCCCATTATCATTAAACATAAGGTACTTAATTTTAAAGACTTTGATTTCATATTCATCTCCAGATTTTTTCTTACTTTTTCGTATTAATATCGATATACATCCATTCTGAAGACAGAATCGGATGAGACTTATGTCCAATAATTTGGGGGTGGGTCAAGGCGTTACGGTAGGTGCTATAGAGCATCAGGGTTGGCATGTTGACTTCGAGAATTCGGGTCATTTTGCGATAAAGCAGATCACGCTCAGGGCCTGGTGGCATACTCTGGGTTTGCTCGTAAAGACGGTCGAATTCAGGATGCTTGAAACAGGCATTGTTGGTGACATTGACATTCTTGCCATAGAACAACTGCATAAAGTTGTCAGCATCTGGATAATCGGCAATCCATGCAGAACTCTTGAACATGGTTTTACATTGCTTTTCCAGCTTGATGCCTTCAGCGAATGGCATGGCCTTACTGGTCAGCTGAATATGGATACTGTCCAGGGTCTTTTTCCAGAACTCACCCTGTTGCTGGCCCCGACTGGTATTCCCAGTAATCAGTTCAATCACCAGAGGTTTCCCTTCAGGCGTTTTCCGCCAGCCATCTGCACCGATCTTGTAGTTATAGCGGTCGAGCAACATATTGGCTGCTTTGACTGAATAGGGAATACTGCTTTTATAGGACGGTGAATAGCCTGCTACTCCTGGGGGAATAGGCATGTGCAGTTTTGCTCCATCTCCCTTAAGTAATACATTGATCATGTTTTCCACAGAAAATGCCATCGCCATGGCACGACGTAAGGCAATTTTTTCTGGCGCGAAACCACCCACGACCGGGTTTTGCATATTCCAGTAATGGTAACTAATGGAGGGCTCTAAAATACGTGACAGCTTCACCCCCTGCTGAGCCAGCTCAGGCTTTAATTTATCGCCATCGAGGGCCTGAACGACGATATCACCCTCAATTTCGAGCAAGTCCAGTTCATTTTTCTTAAATGCCAGCATCCGTGATTGCGCTTCTTCAATAACACGCACATCAATAGTGCCGATTTGAGGCATTTTTTTGCCCTGCATGGCTTTTACAATGGCCTGATCTTCTGCACCACTGGCTTTAAAGTCCCAGACAAAACCACGATAAGCTGGATTTGGTTTTAAGATCATCCGTGAGCCTGGTGTCCAGAGGCTGAGCACATAAGGACCAGTTCCCACTGGCCTATTCATGACCCAACCCGCCTTATCTTTATATTTTTCAATCACTTCACGAGCCACTGCAGCGGCAGGCCCATGTGCCAGCAACATCGGAAAGTTCTGATCCGGATTATTCAGCTTTAATACCAAGGTATAGCGGTCTGGGGTCTGAATACCTTCAAACGGATTTTCATAGGCTTTGCCATTCTTTTTGGTTAGGGCCATCCATGCGTCCAGCCCTTTAATTCGGCCATCCAGCAACCAGCTGTTCGGTGAATGCAGCTTTGGGTCCAGTAGACGTTTCAAGCTATAAGCATAGTCATACGAAGTCAGTTCACGTTTTTTACCGCCAAAGACCGGATCATTGGCAAAATAAATACCCTTTTTGATTTTGATGGTATAAGTCAGGCCATCCGCACTGACTTGAGGCAGACTGACCGCAGTCAATGGCACTAATTTTGCTGGCGAGGCCAGATAATCATAGGTAAATAAGGTTTCAAAAATCGCGGCATTAATTTTGGCTGAATAACGGTCCTGGATATAACCCGGATCAAAACCGGTTTCAGCTGCCAGAAATACTGTTTTTAAAACCTTATTCGGGTTGGCAGGATTGCTGGCCCATGTCGATGCACTCCCTGCCATCATCAAACCGGCCACTAACACCCCACTGGCCAGTTTTTTTAAAGTATTTTTATTCACATTCATACTGGTTCTTAATCTTCTCAAGTTATTTTTTAACAGGTTCAATATCCATATATTGCCAAACTGCTCTGGTCACCGGATGGGCCTTAAAGCCCTGTACATGCGGATGAATCAACCAGTTGCGTATACGGGTATTGTGCAGAATCCATGGATTATCGGCCTCCATCTGGCGGTTCATCTGCTCATAATATGGAGTGCGTTGCTGAGGCGGCAGTTTCATCGCAGTTTGATACAGCGCGTCATAGGCTTTAGAGGTATAGCAGCTCAGGTTACCTTGCTGGGCATTTGGGCCATACAGCAACTGGGCAAAGTTTTCCCCTTCCGGATAATCTGCAATCCAGGCGCCACCCCACATCATATGTTTGCATTGAGTGGCTTCTTTTAAATTGTCGGCAAAGTTACTGACTTTAAATTCAACTTTTACCCCGATTGCATCCAGGTTCTTTTTCCATAGCTCCGCAGAAATAACGGAAGAGCTTGAGCTAGTCGAGTTCATTTTCAGAACCAATGGTTTGCCATCAGGCAAGGTGCGGTAACCGTCGACTCCTTTCTTATAACCAAAGCGTTCAAGCAGCTTATTGGCCAGTAATGGGTTATAAGCAATACTGCTTTTATACTTCGGGTCATGTCCACCCACTCCCTCTGGCAAAATCATTTCAGCTTTATCGGCATGACCTTTGTACAACTGCTGGATAGCTTCTTTCTGGTTATAGGACAAGGCGAGAGCACGACGTAAGGCAATTTTTTCCAGTGAATTTCCACCAATTAATGGATCACGCATATTCATGATGGTATAGGTAATTTCCGGTTCTTTATTTGGATAATGCAGGATGCCTTTTTTCTTGTATTCACTTTTCAGCTGCTTATTTTCCAGTGCCTGTTCGGCGCCGCTCGCAGTGAGTTTGTCATAGTCCAGTTGTCCAGACTTTAAAGCCAGCCAGCGCGACTGTTCCTCTTCAATAATACTGATTTTGACCTTGCCAATTTGCGGCATCTGCTTGCCTTGCATGGCTTTGACAATACGTTGATCCCATTCGGAACCATCGCCCTTAAAGTTCCAGACAAAACCACGATAATTCGGGTTGGCGGTCAGTTCAATACGGCTACGCGGCACATATTTGTGTAATTGATACGCCCCTGTTCCAACCGGATGCTGACCTGCCCGATGACCATAATGTTCGATCACTTCCCGTGCGGTACCACTAAAAGCCACATAGGCCAGAATATAGGGAAAATTCAGGTCGGAACGGGTCAGGGTAATTTGTAAAGTATATTTATCTAGTGCTTTTAAACCGGCAATCGGTGCATCGTAGTTGAACTTGCCGGTTTTTTTAGCCTGCTGGATGACCTGCTCTGCCCTAAGGATTTTTCCCTCGATAAAAGAAAAAGATGGAGAGTGATTTTTGGGATCCATAATCCTTTGCATAGAGTAGATATAATCACGTGCCACCAGTTCACGCTTCTTGCCCTGAAATGCTGGATCTGGGCTGAAGTAGATTCCCGGTTTGACTTTAAAGGTATAGACTTTTCCATCCTGTTCAACCTTGGGTAAGGATTCGGCGGTATTTGGTACCAGGATTGCCGGCCGCGCCAGATAGTCATAACGTAACAAAGGTTCAAAAATGGCTTCAGCAACGCTACCACTATAAAAATTATAGGTTTTAACCATATCAAAACCATCATCAGGCGCTTCAAAAGCTAGGTTTAAAACTTTATCCGGATGTGCAGATGATTTTGCTAAGGCCATCCCCCCTGATGTTACTGCCATTGCTAAAACTGTCATCCTTAAAATTGCTGATTTCAAATTCACACCTATTTTTGTTTATTTAAATCATTAAAATGATTAAGGTTTTTTAAAAGCATTTAATCTCTTCTGATTTGCTTCATGTTTTTTTTATTTTTCAACATTCCGCCTATCTTATGAATCTAGCGTTTGAAAGCTAATTTCATGCCACTCTAGACTTTAAGTAACAATTAAGTTCTTTTTACAACAAAAAATATATTTTTATTAATCATTTAAAATAATAATAATAATTTAGGCAATGACTTAGATACTATCTGCAGTATTTACTGCATTAATCCTACAATGACTTTCACTTTATTGCACAAAAATAATTCGCTAGTGTGTCATTTTATAGCACATTCCAATTCAGCCATTCATAATCCAAAAAAATAAATCTATATTTTTTAATAACTAAGAATATGTCTAAAAATTAAACAACCACCCCTCATAACTCATATTCCACCTATATTAAAGAATCTAGAAATATCGATTAGTTCACATATTTTTCAATTAATGTTTAGAGTTAATCGATAAATACTGATTTGCAATATCATTTTTTCTTATTACTTCCAATACAGCTCATCTGTTTTCCCTGACGCACAAGTTCTCTCTTTCTAAGACCCTATAAATTAAGCATTTCTTAATATATTGAATATTTTTAGAAGAATTCTGACTAAGTTGGCACTTGCTTTGCTTAAAAAAAATACAGCATTATCTTCACACAACAAGAAAGGTGAACTTTACGATGAAAATAAACAAACTAGTCGGATCTATGGGGGCTCCAACAGTTGGCAAGACAATACTCAAGTTAAGTACGCTTACCTTAAGTATGATGTGTTTGTCTTTGGCATATGCAGCAGATGAACCAGAGAATTCCGCTGCACAACCTACCAAGGTTCAGAAAGTGACAGTGACGGGTTCGTCTATTAAAGGTGTAGCCGCACAAAGTGCCTCTCCTATTACTGTGCTTAAAGTCGAAGATCTGGTGAATCAGGGGGTCACCACGGTTGAAGAAGCAATTAATAAAGTAAGTGCTAACCAAGCTGGTTTTGCTGTTTCTCAAAATATTGGTAAAAGTAATACTTCAGGTTCTTCTGCCAACCTGCGTGGGATTGGTACTGATAAGACCTTAGTTTTATTAAATGGGCGTCGTTTGGCTAACAGCCCATTTAGTACTTCTGAAGTCAACCTGAATATTATTCCACTCGCGATGGTTGAGCGAATCGAGATTCTGCGCGATGGCGCTTCTGCGGTTTATGGTGCTGATGCAATTGCTGGGGTAATTAACTTTATTATCAAAAAAGAATACCAAGGTTTTGGTATTTCTGGTGGACTGCAAGCACCTGAAGAAAAAAATGGCGACAAATATGATGTCTCTATTTTCGGTGGTTATGGTGATCTGGATGAACAAGGTTTCAACGTTTACGGTGTAGTCGATTATCGTACTTCTGACATGATCATGGCCAAAGATCGTAAAGTCAGCCGTCGTGGTGGTTTGATTCCTGAACTCAACATGGCGATTGGTTCCGGTTCGGGCTTTCCTGCTAACTTGCAATCTTCAAGTCTAGGCATCGTTAACCCTTATATCAATCAGAACTGTAATAATGCCCCGAATATGTTTATCTCAGGTAGTCGCTGCCTGTTAAATACTCAAGCACTTATTGGCATTACCCCAGATGAAGAAACCTTTTCTGCTTTAGCCAAAGGTACATTCAAATTAACCGATTCATTAAATGCCGTTGCTGAATATATTTATACCGAAAGTGAAGTGACAACTTCAATTGCTCCAGATGTATGGGCTGGAACCCTTTCTATTCCAAATACCAGCAAATATTACCCTGGCCAAGGTATTACCCCAGGTATTGCGGGTCTTGCAGATTCAAGAGTCCCACTTTTTTTACGTTCACAGTCAGGTAACCGTGTTTCTCAATCAGTGAATGAATCAAACCGGTTCTTTGTCGGGATTGAAGGTGAAGTTGCAGGTTGGGATCTAAATGGTGGCGTAACTTATGCCAAAGGTGAAGCAACCGACAACTTCGTAAGTGGCTATCTGAACCAAAGCCAAGTTCAAGCTGCACTCAATGATGGCACATTAAACCCATTTGGTCCTCAGGCAGCTGCAGATGCTGGAAAATGGTCAACCTTTGATGCAGTTGGTCCTACAAATATGGCAAGCCTGGATTCTACCACTGTAGATTTCACTGTCAGCCGTCCGATCTATGAACTTCCTGCAGGTGAAGTTGGATTTGCATTAGGCGGAAGCTTCACAACTCAGGACTGGGAAGCCAAAGTGAATGCTGATCTTGTTCGCCAGGTTCCAGGAAGTGGTATTGACCCGAACAAGCCTTCAAGCTCCGGTGACCGCGATATTACTGCAGTATTTACAGAATTGCACATTCCGATCTTGCCGAGTTTAGAAGCTCAACTTGCAGCACGTTATGATGACTATAGTGACTTTGGTGACACTTTCAATCCAAAAGTATCTCTACGTTGGGAACCACTGAAAGAACTGATGTTCCGTAGCTCTTATAGCACTGGATTCCGTGCACCAAGTATGTGGGAAATTAACTCTTTACAAAGTGAAACCAATACCAGCACCAACTTTAATAACCCGCGTTTTTGTAATGCCGATGGCACAGCGAACAACATAGAGTTTGCTGATCAGTGTGGTATGCAGTTCAAGCGTAAACAAGGCGGCAACCCGGACCTACAACCTGAAGAATCAACCTCGTTTACAGCCGGTTTCGTGTATGAACCAATCAAGAATCTGGTCTTCACTGCTGATTACTACAATATCGACATCGAAGGTATAGTTGGCTCAGTTACGCCTAATGATATTTTTAATGACCTTGATCGTTATGGCAACCTGATTGTTTATGCACCAGATGGCCGTATTCAGTATTTAAATACCACAATACAAAATTTAGGTGGCTTAAAAACTGAAGGTATTGACCTCAGCCTGAACTACTTAACCCCAATGACTGCTACCGGCCGCTTCGGTTTCGGAATTGATGGGACCTATGTCATCAAAATGGATGAGCAAGTAGAGCCAGGTGGTGAATGGGAAGGTCTAGTCGGCATCTATGATGATCCTGCAGTCGTCCGCTGGAGACATATTGCCAATATCAACTGGTCTTATGAAGACTGGAAAATGAGACTAGAACAACAATATATCCGTGGTTATGAAGACTTTTCTCAAGAACGTGATGTAAGTGCCTATACGCTTTATAACTTTGCAGGCACCTATAGCGGATTCAAGAATTTAGAGCTAACTGCAGGTATTCGCAACATGTTTGATGCAGAACCACCTGCTTCTGATGCAACCAACAATGCTCAATATGGCTATGACCCTCGTCACGGTGATCCAATGGGCCGTACCTACTTCCTACGTGGTACTTATAAATTCTTTTAATTAATTACTTCGCAAACACTGCTGCCAAGCGGTGTTTGCGGTTTTCCCCGTTTAATTTTAGCCAAACAAAAAATAATGCTGCCTGTAACTAAAAAAATTTTCTCATCAGTGCACTATTTCCTGTTTGTCTTAAATTCTAGGAGTCATGATGGGCACAAAGTTTGAAGACTTAGAAAAAAACTCCGCCAAAAAACTGACTGGTATTGGGGTCGTTGTTTTTTTGCATATCCTGGTTGGCCTGGTACTCATGGCTGGTATGGCAAAAGACATTATTAAACCAACGGAACAGCCAGTTGAGCTAATGATTATTCAAGATATTAAGCCGCCTGAACCTGAGCCACCAAAAGAAACACCACCTGAACCACCAAAAATCGTGGAAAAAGTAGCACAAGTGCCTGAGGTGAAACCGGTTGAAAAAGTCGTTCCTGTACAGAAAACACTTCCAACACCAACCCAACCGACAACTGTTGCAGTACCTACTCCCGTTGCAGCGAGTCCTTCACCAAGTCCGGTAGCAGCACCGGCTCCAGTAGTCGCAGCCGCTCCAGCCCCAGCTCCTCCACCCGCTGGCGTAACTCGTGGTGTTTCACAAGGTGAAGCAGGATGTAAACGCCCAGACTATCCACGTGATGCACTGATGAATGAAGAGCAAGGTGAAGTCCTGATCTCTGTATATGTAAATACCTCCGGCAAGGTCCAGGATGCGAAGGTGAAAAAGTCGAGCGGTAGTCGTGCGCTGGATCGTGCAGCATCCAAGGCCTTCAGTTTATGTACTTTCAAGCCGGCAATGAAAAATGGCGAACCGCAAGAATCTTGGTATGACATTCCCTATGAATTTGTCCTTGACTAACAGATACAACAGATAAAGAAAAAAATCAGGAGATCCATGATGAAAAAATCACTAAAACCTTTAAAAAACATGACTGCTGCCGGTGTAATTGCCATGAGCACTTTATTACCTCTGCAAACAATTTTTGCAGAACAGTCCGCTACCCCCAATACCAGTGCTGTCACTGAAACAGCGGTAACAACACCTGCAACAGCGGCCACACCAACCCCGCCCCCACTGCCTGATGAAGCTAGTGATGAAAAAGCTGGATACAATCCTTATGGCCTAGAAGCCATGTGGAAAGAAGGTGATATTGTTTCGAAAATCACTTTGTTTATTCTGGTTGTCATGTCGATCGGCACCTGGTACATCATGATCAGCAAATGCCTACAACAAGGCAAGATTCGCAAACAGGCTAAGCAAGCTGAAAATACTTTCTGGGAATCTTCTTCTCTGGATAATGCCACCGAGAACCTGGATGAAGCCAGCGTCTACCGTTTTATTGCGGAAAAAGGGATTAAGTCAACCAAAAATCATGGCGGTACATTACTTGAGCGTATTGACTTCAATACCTGGGTCACCATTTCAATTTCACGTGCAATCGACAAAATCCAGAACCATCTGAGTGGCGGTCTGGCCTTCCTTGCGACAGTCGGTTCTACCGCACCTTTCGTTGGACTTTTCGGTACGGTTTGGGGGATTTACCATGCACTGACTGCCATTGGTGTTTCAGGGCAAGCATCCATTGATAAAGTTGCCGGCCCGGTTGGTGAAGCACTAATCATGACTGCAATCGGTCTTGCGGTCGCGGTTCCTGCAGTACTTGGCTACAACTGGTTAACTCGCCGTAATAAAGCAGTGATGGAAGAAGTGCGTACTTTTGGTTCTGATTTACACGCAGTATTACTCAGCGGTGAAATTACAACCAATAATCCTGTTAATCGTGACGTGAAGTAAGAGTGAGACATCAGCCATGGGAATGATGGTCAATTCAAACGACAGTGATGATGAGGTAATTGGAACCATTAATACCACACCTTTGGTTGATATTATGCTGGTTCTGCTCATTATCTTCCTGATTACTGTACCGGTTGCCATTCATACCGTACCAGTCGATCTGCCAGAAGAAAGAAATGTACCGTATGAAACCAAGCCAGAAAATGTTCAGTTGGCTGTCAATAAAACTGGCGATATTTTCTGGAACGAAATCTATATCGCAGATAAATCAGTTTTACTGAGTCGTTTACAGGCAGAAGCCCAGAAACGTCCGCAGCCTGAAGTGCATATTCGTGGTGATCAGTTAACACCTTATGAAGCAATTGATCAGGTGATTAGTACTACCCAACAGGCCGGTATTGGCAAAATTGCTTTTGTCACCACTCCGCCTGCTACACCTTAAGCACAAAGAAGGATTAAGTTTATGGGTATGAATGTTGGTTCAAATCAAGACGATGATGTGATGTTAGATGTCAACATGACCCCATTGATTGATGTCATGCTGGTCTTGCTGATTATGTTTATTATCACAATTCCTTTGCCGAATAACTCGATTAATATCGATCTACCGAATGGAACGCCTCCTGTAACCGATGAAAAACCGCCTGAGCTGGTGGAATTACGTCTGGATGCACAAGGTAAGATTTTCTGGAATGAACAGCCGGTAGCAAATACCCAAGCTCTGGAAAACTTATTCAAGACAGTAGCGCAAAAAGCGGATCAGGATCAGATTAAAATCAAGGCGGATCGTGCCACTGAATATAAACATATCGCTATGGTCATGGCGGCGGCTCAACGGCTGGAAGTCAAAAAAATTGGCATTATGAGTAATAACAACTAAGCATTTTCAACATATAAAAAAACCCAGCAGATGCTGGGTTTTTTTATTCATCCGGTTTTACATCTGTGACTGAATATAATTTTGCAGACCAATCAGTTCGATTAAGCGCAATTGTTTTTCTAACCAGTAAGTATGGTCTTCTTCGGTATCCGACATTTGCTGGCGTAACATATCACGGCTGATATAGTCACCTTTCTCTTCACACAGTTTGATGCCCTGCGCCAGTTTTTCCCGCACATAATATTCAAGTTTTAGATCGGCTTTCAGGCAGCTCACCACATCCTCGCCAATCTCAACGTCATCGCGCTGCATGTTTGGCGTTCCTTCAAGGAACAGAACACGACGGATAATCGCATCCGCATGCTGGGACTCTTCTTGCATTTCGTGATCAATACGTTCAAAGATTTTGGTCAATCCCCAATCTTCATACATACGAGAGTGAATCAAGTATTGGTCACGAGCAGCCAGTTCGCCACCGATCAACATATTTAAATAATCTACGACTTCTGGATTTCCGCGCATTTGAATAACTCCCTACCTGTATTTTGCTATTATGGCGAAAAGCAATTGAATTTGCAAAGCTCAACCATGGTTAAATATTTGATTTTTATATAATTAAAATGAGAAGTACTTGCATTTACACTTTGTTCTTAATGAAATCCCATTTATAAAACAACACTTTGCACTTTCATTACGCTTGGCAATAACCTAAAACTGGCGAATAAACACATGCGTTAAAATTTGTAAATCTTAATTTTGAACAGACAGATTCATTCTTTTTGTATAAACATCACTGCATTGGCGTACTTCATGCTTAAATTTCGCTTATCATTCACACAAATTTAAAACAACAACGGTTCCGATATGACACATCCACAAACAACAGCGCCTGTTCTGGTTACCGGTGCATCGGGTTATATTGCCAGCTGGGTTATCCAGAAATTACTCACGCAAGGCTATACCGTACATGCCACGGTGCGTGACCTGAATAAAAGTAAGAGCTTTGCTCATTTAGAAAAAATTGCCGACAGCACGCCGGGAACTCTCAAGTTATTTCAGGCCAATTTATTAAGTCCAGGTTCTTTTGATCAGGCCATGCGAGGTTGTGAAATTGTCTTTCATATGGCTTCGCCTTTTGTGGTCACCAATTATAAAGATGCAGTCAAAGATATTATTGAACCTGCGGTGTTAGGCACTGAAAATGTACTGAATAGTGTCAATCAGACCGAATCAGTGAAACGCGTAATCGTCACATCGAGTATCGCATCCACCTATGGCGATGCCATTGATATTCTACAGACTGAAAATAACAGTTTTGATGAATCACATTGGAATACCACCAGTTCGGCCACGCATCAACCTTATCCTTATTCCAAAGTCATGGCAGAGCGTAAAGCCTGGGAAATGGCTGAAGCGCAGGATCGCTGGGATCTGGTCTGTATCAATCCTGCACTGGTTTTTGGTCAATCCTTAACGCCAAATACCCAATCCGGTAGTGTGGAAGTTCTGCAACAGTTTGCCAATGGCATGACTTTGCTTGGCGTTCCACCGATGTGGAATGGCGTGGTCGATGTTCAAGATGTCGCTGAAGCGCATATCCGTGCTGCGTTTAATCCGGAAGCGCATGGCCGTTATATCATTTGTAGTGAAAGCTTGAGCCTGCTGGAAATGGGCCAAATTCTGCGAGCACATTTTGGCAATAAGTTTCCCTTCCCGCGCAATCAATTGCCGAAGGCAGCCTTTAAACTGTTCGGGCCTGTAGCAGGTTTTAGCCGTAAATTTGTAGAGCTGAATATGGGTTATCCAATTTTCTTTAATGCGCAAAAAAGTAAAGATGAGCTCGGCATTGAGTATCGTCCGGTGAAAGAAAGTCTGGTTGAACATTTCCAGCAGCTACTCGATGATGGTGTCGTGAAAAAATATATTCCTTAATCTTTTTATGCAAAAAGCCACCCGAAGGTCACTGCTGTCCCATAGTTTGCTTTAAATAAAAAAACCTGAGTCCTAACAGTTAAAATATGAGTGCAAACAAACACTTTAACGACCAGGATT